>CAZRXE010000479.1:0-7949 GCA_964603695.1 uncultured Heliomicrobium sp. | reverse complement strand
GGATTGACGCGCACGATTCGGTTTGCGCTTACGGCCGGCGTGACGGCGAAATCGCGCCGCAGGTCTGCTTCCTTGACGAGTTCCGTGCCGTGCGTTTCCGGAGCGACGATCACTTCCGGCGCGCGCGCAATCGCCGTTTCGCGCGAAAGCTGCGGGTAATCCGTAGTCTCGTTGCCGGAGACGGATTCGCCACCCGCCAGCAGTATTAAATCGTTGATGAACGTGTTGCGCCCGGCGGTAATCAGGGGCGCGGTTTGCAACACATAAAGCACGCGCGGCGTTGGCAACGCCTGCACGCGCTGTTCGACGGCGGCGATGCGGCGTTCCATTTCAGCGGCGACTTCCTCAGCCTTCACCGTCGCGCCGGTTGCCGCGCCGAGTTTGCGAATCGAAGCGACGACTTCGCGGACGGTGCGCGGGTTCGTGACATAAAGCGGGATGCTCAATTCGCCCAATTGACTGGCTAGTTTTTCCAATTGACTGGCTGTGGTGATGACGACCAGATCGGGCTTGAGCGCGATCAAGCGTTCAGGGTTCGGTGAGAGAGTGTCGCCGACTTTTTCTTTGGCTTTTGCTCCCGCCGGAAAATCGCAGTAGCTCGTCACCGCTACAACCTTGTCACCCAATCCCAACGCGAACAAAACTTCCGTCACGCTCGGCGCGAGCGAAACAATGCGTTGCGGCGGAAAAGCGATTTTGACTTCGCGGCCCAGTTCATCAGTGAAACTTCGCGTCGGCGTGGCGTTCGGCACAGGTTTCGGCGCGGCGCAGGCAGTCAAACAGAAAACAACCATCATTGCCGTCAGCAATCGCCGGAGGTGGATTTTGTTTTGGGAATGTGTGTCCATCGTTTCACTGAAAAAAGCAAAAGCCTCAAACGCGACGGTGAAATGCGTGCGTTTGAGGCTTTTGCAAATGAAACAGAGAAAACGATGCCGTTTCGGAAAACCTCGCGCCGCACTCTTTCAGCCGAAGAGTCGTCGTTCATTCCTTCAGGCAGGTCTCCTGACTTAGCTTGGGGAGATGTCCCCGAATGAACCCAACCTTCTCGCCTGATTAAGGCAATGGCATTTCGTGTTCATCCATTGAAGCTTCACAGTGGCGGTGACCGCGCGGGATTCAAACCCGCTTCCCTATTCTCTCGTGCCGAACGTCCGGCAACGAGCACCTGAAGTCGTCTGAAAAGAACTTGTACTGGAACGGAGGGCGCACCCTATCACGCAACTTTTGCTTGCGTCAATCGAGCGGATCAAGAACGCTTGCCTTGACACATTTTCCACCTGCCCCTATCCTCTGCGTTTTGCGTTCGCCTTCTGAACGCCGACAGGCAATCAATCTTATGTTCGACGCACTATCAGATAAGCTCAAAAAGGTTCTTAAAGACCTGCGCGGTGAAAGCCGCCTGACGCCGGAACACCTGGATTTGGCGATGCGCGAGATTCGTATCGCCCTGCTGGAAGCCGACGTGAACTTCAAGGTCGTCAAAGATTTCGTTGAGCGTGTCAAAACGCAGGCAGTCGGACAGGAAGTTCTGGATCAGCTTTCGCCCGGGCAGCAAGTCGTCAAGGTCGTTCATGACGAAATGGTTTCGATGCTGGGCGGCACTTCCAGCCGGTTGTTGTTCACTTCGCGCCGTCCCAATTCGGTGATGATCGTCGGTTTGCAAGGTTCGGGTAAAACCACTTCGACCGGCAAACTCTCTCGCTGGCTCTACAAAAATCAAAATCGCAATCCGCTGTTGCTGTCGGTGGACGTTTACCGCCCGGCGGCGCGTGCGCAATTGGCAGTGATCGGCAAGGCGCTCAACATTCCCGTCTTCGCGGGCGAAGGAATGGATGATCCGTTGGAACTGGTTAAAGCCGCGCGGACTTATTGCGAACAAGTCGGTTTCGACACTTTGATGATTGATACAGCGGGTCGTCTGCACATTGACGACACGCTGATGGAAGAGTTGCAGCGCATCAAATCCGAGATGCAGCCCGTCGAAACGCTTTTCGTCGCCGATGCGATGACTGGCCAGGACGCGGTCAAAAGCGCCAAGGAGTTTCACGACAAGGTCGGCATCACGGGCGTCATCCTAACCAAAATGGATGGCGACACTCGCGGTGGCGCAGCGCTTTCGATCAAGGAAGTCATCGGTGAGCCGATAAAATTTGTCGGCACGGGCGAAAAATACGATGCGCTGGAACCGTTTTATCCCGAACGCATCGTTTCACGCATTCTGGGCATGGGCGACGTGCTGTCGCTGATTGAGAAAGTTCAGGAAGAAGTTGACGAAGAAAAAGCGCAGAAACTGCAAGAGAAGCTGGAGCAGAACTCCTTCACGCTGGAAGATTTCCGCGACCAGCTTGGGCAGATGAAAAAACTCGGCTCGCTGGAAAGCATACTGAGCATGTTGCCCGGCGACATGTTCAAAGGCATGCCGAAGATGACGCCGGAAATGTCCGAGCAAATGGAAGGCGAGCTGAAGCGCACCGAAGCGATCATCAATTCGATGACGATGAAGGAGCGCGAAAACCATCTTATCATCACTCAATCCCGCCGTCGCCGCATTGCTGCGGGCAGCGGAACCAAAACCAAAGACGTTGATAATCTGCTCAAACAATACGTCGAAATGAAGATGATGATGCAGCAGTTGATGGGCGGCGACGGCTTTATGGGCGGAATGCGCGGCAAAGTCGTGCGCAAGCTGACCGGACTCGGCGCGCGCAAGAAACACAAGAAACAGCAAAAGAAGAAAAAGAAACGGTAGGTAGTAGGTGATAGGTTGTAGGTTACAGAGACTAAGGAACCTACCACCTACCACCTGCCACCTAATACCTATCACCTAAACAAGTTTTGGAGGAATTCGCTTTGTTAGCAATCAGACTGACAAGACAGGGCGCGAAAAAGAAACCCTTTTATCGCGTGATCGTGGCCGAAAAACGCAGCAAGCGTGACGGCAGCTTTGTGGAAATCGTGGGCTATTACAACCCCTGCCGCGAACCAGTGGAATTGAAACTCGACCACGAGCGCATCAGCCACTGGTTGAAGTGCGGCGCGCAGCCGACCGACACCGTGCGGAACCTGATTCGCAAGAGCGAACAGCAACAACCCGCGAGCGCGGAAGCCGGCAATTAAGAGCATTCAGGCTTGCCGTCAAGCTTGCCGCCGGCGCGAGTTGGCTCGGAGAAAACAGCAATGAAGGAATTGGTTGAGTTAATCGCTCAGGCATTGGTTGACCGTCCCAACGAGGTCAAGGTCAAGGAAATCGAGGGCAATCAAGCCACTGTGCTTGAATTGCGCGTGGGCGACGGCGATTTGGGCAAAGTCATCGGCAAACAGGGACGCACCGCGCGCGCCATCCGAACCGTACTTAATGCCTCCGGCACAAAACTGAAAAAGCGGTTTGTGCTGGAAATCCTGGAATAATGCCGCCCATGCTGCCGGACACCGGCGACCTCATCAGTGTTGCGCGCATTGCCCGTCCGCAAGGAATTCGCGGCGAAGTAATCGCAGACCTGCTGACAGATTTTCCCGAACGCTTCGCCGCGCTGGAAACTGCGCGCGTGAAGACGCCGGATGGCGAACTGCTCACCCTGCGGTTGGAAAATTCGCGACCGCACAAGGGCCGCATCCTTCTGAAATTCGCCGGTTACGACACGATGAACGCGGCGGAAACTTTGCGCGATGCGCGCGTGATGGTTATGCGCGATCAACTGGTCAAATTGCCTGAAGACAGCTTCTACAGTTTCGATCTGGTGGATTGCGAAGTGACGACGAAAGACGGGCAGCCCGTGGGTCGCGTCGGCAACGTTCAAAATTACGGCGCGGCACCGTTGCTGGTTGTGGATGCCGACGACAAAGAGTTTATGATTCCGCTGGCTTCCAGCATCTGCATCGAAATTGACGTGGCGCAAAAGCGGATCGTTATTGATCCGCCGGAAGGTTTGCTGGAACTGTAGGCGATATGCGTTTCGACCTGCTGACCATTTTCCCGGAGTTTTTCGCCGGCCCATTCGACTTTGGCATCATTCGCCGAGCGCGGCAACAAGCTCTAATCGAAGTCAGTATTCACAACCTTCGCTCTTTTACATCGGACAAGCATCACGTGGTGGACGACCGCCCGTTTGGCGGCGGCGACGGAATGGTTCTGAAACCAGAACCGATCTTTCAGGCCGTGGAATCGTTGCTGGCCGACGAACAATCAAATCCTGGCGGAAAGCGCACGGCAATTGTTTTGATGTCGCCGCAGGGAATTCCCTTTTGCCAAGCGGAAGCCGAGCGTTTCGCGCGCGAATGTTCGCGGATGATTTTGCTCTGCGGGCGTTACGAAGGCGTGGACGAACGAGTGGTGGAGCATCTGGTGACGGATGAAATTTCCATCGGCGATTACGTGCTGACCGGCGGTGAAATCCCGGCCATGGTCGTGGTGGACGCTGTGACGCGATTGTTGCCGAACGTGCTGGGCAGTGAGACTTCGGCGGTTCACGATTCATTTAACGACAGTCTGCTTGATTATCCGCACTACACGCGCCCGGCGGAGTTTCGCGGCTGGACGGTGCCGGAAGTTTTAATCAGCGGCCACCACGGCGAAGTCGCCAAATGGAGAAGGCAGGCCGCGTTGTTGAAAACGTTGCGACGCAGGCCGGATTTGCTGGTGCACGCCGAACTGACCGAGAAAGAACGTCGCCAATTGGCGGAAATCAGCGCCGCTGAAAAAGTTAATGAACAGGAAAACGCGCAGGCGATTCCTGACGAGAAGTAAGTTAAATTTGAAATTTAAGATTTTGAGATTCCGAAAGAGGTGATTGCCATGAAAGCATTGGATACGATTGAAAAGTCATATTTGAAAGACAACATTCCCGACTTCATTCCCGGCGACACTGTGCGTGTTCACGTGCGGATCAAGGAAGGCGAAAACAAAGAGCGCCTGCAAGCCTTCGAGGGCGTCGTTATCGCCCGCAAGGGCAGCGGCGTGGCGGAAACCATCACGGTTCGCAAGACTTCGTTCGGCGTCGGCGTCGAACGCATCTTCCCGCTGAACGCCACCATCATTGACCACATTCAAGTCGTCAAACGTGGTCGTGTGCGCCGCGCCAAGCTTTACTTCCTGCGCGAACTGCGCGGCAAAGCGGCGCGCATTCGCGAACGCGACACTCGTACGCACGCCAAGACCGGCAAGGCGCACGCTGCCGGCAAAGGCAAATAAATATTAAAGCCAGGTTTCGGCGAAAAGTCCGGCAGCATACAGCTTGCCGGACTTTTCGGCATTGCCCTCACGTATTCGTTTTGCGATTGGCCTTGCGCCAATTTCTGTTCCCGCTGCCCGATTACCTTCCAAATCATTCGAGTTATTGGCCGGAAATCGTCTGGATAAGCGAGGTTGCCGGCCTGCGAGGAAACCATCATGAACGGCACAGCCAATGACGATGAAATCCTGGACGATGAAATCCTGAATGAAACAAACTCCGCGTCGCCGGAAGCAGGCTATCCGCTTTGGATGAAGCTGTTCGGAATCGGCGGTTTCGTCATCGCCTTGCTGATTTACGCAATACGCATGAACCGCGTCTTCGGCCTTTTCGTGGACGACGCCTGGTACATGCTGCTGGCCAAATCCCTGGCCACCGGACAAGGCTATTCCGTCATCAATTCTCCGTCACCGGGTATTTTGCCGCTCTATCCACCCGCCTATCCGTTTTTGCTTTCTTTGCTTTATCGCCTGTCGCCGCAGTTTCCCGAAAACATAGTGTTGCTGAAATGGCTGTCCGTTGTGGCGATGCTGGGCAGCGGCGTGCTGACTTATTGGTATTTCACGCGCCATCGAAAGTTGACGCCCGGCCTGGCCTGGATGATCGGATTGGCAACCGTGCTCAGCCCTACGCTGGTCTTTCTGGCGACTTCTTCGCTGATGTCAGAATGCGTGTTCACGTGTGTTTTTCTGGCGGCGGTGGTGGCCGGCGAACGCGGCGTGCAGTTGCGCGAAGGGCGGCAAGCCTGGACTTTCTTGACGCTGGGTGCGGCGCTGGCTTCGGGCGCGTTTCTGATGCGTTCGATTGGCCTGAGCGTAATGGTAGCGCTGTTCCTATATTTGCTGAAAGAGCGGTTGCTCAAACAAGCGTTGATTACCGGAGTGTTGATGGCGGCGCTGGCCGGGCCGTGGATGCTTTATTCGCGTTCGCACGCGCCCACGCCCGCGCAGCAACAGGAACAGGGCGGCAACATCGTCCAGCCTTACACGCAACAGTTCTGGCAAAACCGCGCCGGCGACGCTTCTTCGGGAACGGCGACCGTAAAAGACCTGCCCGCTCGTGTGCTGGCGAACACGCTGGAAATCAGCGGTCGCAACGTCGCGCGCATTCTGGTGACGCCGATCTTTGAAGCCTTGCTTGATCCGGCCAAGGAAATCAAAAACCAAAACCTTCAATCCGGTGGCCAATTGAATTGGCTGTTTCTTTCGTTCCTGCTGACGGCGTTGTTGATGGTGGGGTTTGTGGTCGCCGTTCGTGCGGAATTTCGATTGGCGGATTTGGCAGTGTTGTTTTCTCTGGGCATCACGGTGCTGTGGCCGTGGGAAACGTTTCGCTTTGTGCTGCCGTTGACGCCGTTTCTGATTTTTTATTTGCTAATGAGCGTGCGAATGATTGCAGGATTCGCAGCACATTCCGCGCTTGGCGGACGTTTGCCTCAACAGGCAATACTGGCTGCGGCGGCCTTGCTGCTGGCAATCAATCTTTATCCGCACGTCAGACTACTGCTCAAAGACAACAGTCTGAGCGTTATGGAAGACAATTCCTGGGAGCTGATGTTCAACGAAGCGGAGCAAATGGCGCAGCAGCTTCAGCGCACGCTGCCACAGGACGGCGTGGTTTCGACGACGAACCCGGCGTTCCTGCATTTGTATTCCGGCCACAAAACCGTTTCTTCCGGCGACGCTTCCGTCAAATGGGAAGAGTGGAAAAAGCTCGGCGTGCGTTACATCGCGCGCATCGCCGTTTTCACGGATTCCACCAGCCCTGAAGAAAGCGGCTATCGCGTTGTCTATAAATCCCGCCGCGTTCCGGGTTTCTGGGTAGTGGATTTGGGAACGCCCGCGTCCCGGTGAAAAGGTTTAAGCGGCATGGAAGACAACACACTTCAACAAGCGACAATCGCGAACGAACCGACCGCTGAACCCGCGCGCGCGGCGGAACCGGTTAAACTTGCCGAACCATCAGTGAAGGTCGGACTGCTGAAACAGCTTCCTTTTCTGGCGATGTTCGCCGCGCTTCTTTTGCTGCTGTCGCTGACCAGCGTCCGTCGCAAAAGCGCGACCTTTGACGAAGGCGCGCACCTGCCCGCCGGATTCAGCTATCTCGCTTACGGCGATTACCGCATGAACATGGAGCATCCGCCGCTCATCAAGCTGCTGGCGGCGCTTCCGCTGCGCGCAATGTCCGCCAAAGCCGACACTTCGCACGAATCCTGGAAAACCGGCGATCAGTTTTATTTCGGCGAAGAGTTTCTTCACGCCTGGAATGACGCCGACCGCATGCTGTTCTGGGGGCGTGTGCCGATTGTGCTGTTGTCGGTCTTGTTCGGCGCGGCGGTGTTCTTTTGCGCCCGCGAATGGTACGGCGCGAAGGCCGGTTACGCGGCGTTGCTGCTTTATTTATTCACGCCGGATTTGCTGGCGCACGGGCAATTGGTGACGACGGATTTGGGCGCGGCAGGATTTTTGTTTTTGGCCGTCTACGCGTTCTTCCGCGCCTTGCGGCAATTGACGCCGGCGCGCTTTTTGTTGGCGGCGCTGGCCGTCGGTTGTGCGATTGCGACCAAATTTTCCGGTGTACTCGTTTTCCCAATGCTGGCCGTGATAGGGATTTTGTTCGGGGTTTCCGCCGCGCCGATTCAGATTCAGTTCGGCAAATTTTCGCGAACTTTGACCGATTGGAAAACCAAGCTTGGTGCAACGGCAGGCGTGTTGGCGG
>CAZRXE010000478.1:0-4763 GCA_964603695.1 uncultured Heliomicrobium sp. | reverse complement strand
CTCTGTGGCTGAAAATGAATAGACCCTGAATTCTCCGCGATTTCGTGGACGCCGGCAGTTGGCGCGAACTATGATTCGCGCCGGCCAACACTTCCCGCCGCAAACCAGCCTAAGCGTCAGTCCTCGCGCTTGACTGTTCTGGCGGCCTGACAGCAGTTCAACCGCATACCATCTTCAGGAGGAAACGAGATGAAACACGTCGTTCGATTCGATTCCCGACTTCAATCCAGACTTCAAGCCGGAATTTTTTTCTTGTTGTTTACGCTTTCCCTGGCCGCGTTACCGATGGTCGTTCGCCGGGCGCAGGGACAAAGTTCAATTTCGATTGTCTCAGCCGCCAGCTTCGAGTCGGGCGCGGTTGCGCCCGACAACATTGTTTCCATTTTCGGCACGGCGCTGGCCACGCGTGTAGAAGCGGCATCCACCCAGCCGCTGCCTACCACGCTGGCCGGCACGTCGGTCAAATTTAAAGACGCCGCAGGCAAGGAAGTTCTTGCTCCATTGATCTTTGTTTCGCCCTCGCAAATCAACTGCGTGACGCCGGCGGCAATGGCCAGCGGCACGGCGATGGTCACGGTCAGCAGTGGCGACGGCATTACTTCCACCGGCGCGGTGCGCATCGCGCAAGTCGCGCCCGGCATCTTCACGGCCAATGCCAGCGGCAGCGGCGTGGCGGCGGCAAATACGTTGCGCATTACGTCTGCTGGCCAACAGACTTTTGAATCCGTGTTCATGTTTGACCCGCAAAACCGTGCCGTACACAAACCGATTGATCTCAATCCGGAGGGGAATCGCGTGTTTCTGCTGGTTTTCTGCACGGGCGTTCGCAATGCACCAGACCCTAACAGCGACGGCAATGCCAACGAAAGCGTCCGCGTCATTCTGGGCGGAAGCGAAGTGACGCCGTTTTATGCCGGCATTGCGCCTGGTTTTGCCGGGCTGGATCAAGTGAATGTGGAATTGCCGCGCGCCTTGATCGGACGCGGCGTCGTCAGCTTCGCGTTGACGGTTGGTGGTGTTACGTCCAACTCCGCCACGATTGAAATCGCGCCGCCGCCCAATGCGGCCACGCCGCCCAGAGTCACAAACTTCGGCCCGAATCCCGCGCTGGCCGGTGGAATGCTCAACATTGACGGCCTCAATTTCGATCCGGCGAAAGACAAAAATTTGATTCTGGTGGCGGGCAACGAATCACGCGCGGTGGAGCAAGCGTCGGAAACGCAGCTTCGCGTCAGAGTCCCTTTCGGCGCGGCTTCGGGCAAGCTGGCCGTGCGCACAGCGCAAGGGCAAGGCGAGGGCGCGGCGAATCTGAACCTGCGCACTTCAATCAGCGGTTATGTTGAAACCACCGCCGGGCAGCCGCTGTCTGGAATGGCCGTGCGCGTTTTGGGAACTTCGCCGCCGGTCAGCGCCGTCACCGACAACGAAGGCGCATTCGTGCTGGCCGACGTGCCCGCCGCCGCCTCGCAAAACGTCGAAGTCGCGCCGCCCGTCAGCCCCACGCCGTTGTTGCTGCAATCGGTAATTTTCAAACTGCGCGTGACGCCGAATCAGGACAATCACGCGGGCCGCATTGCGCTGCAACCCATCCAACCGACAGGCCAAAACGCTCTGCCCTTCGGTTCAACGGGAACGCCCGCGCCTTCAACGTTGGCGGAACGGACTTCGCCCGGACAGGCGGCGCAAACGCGCTTGATTCAAGACAACGGCGTGATGTTTGAAATCACGGACAACGCTGCGGCGATGTTTCCTGGCAATGTCACAAGCGGAACCATTTTTCTGAATCTGGTCGAACGCAGCCGCACGCCTGTGGAATTGCCGCCCGGCGTGTTCAGTTCCACCATCGCGCAACTGACGCCTTTCCGCACGCGGCTGACGCCCGGCGGCAAACTGAGTTTTCCGAACGCCGACCGCTTGCCGATAACGTCTTCGCCGCGCCTTTACCGCCTGGATCAAGCGCCGGGCAGCCAGACGCTCGGCACGTTCGTTGATGCCGGAGCCGCGTTCGTCACCACCGACGGCGCGCGCGTCGAAACCGCCGCCAATGCCGTCACCGAAACCAGCATGTTTTTCGTTGCCGTGCCGCAGCCTGTCACCACGGTGATCGGCCGCGTGGTGGAAAACGACGGCACAACGCCAGTGCGCAACGCCATCGCCCGCGCCAATGGCCAGGAGGCGACCACTGACGGCAACGGTGGATTCACGCTGCGCAATGTTTCGGTCAGCGCCGCGACGATTCTGGTTGAAGCCAGCGTTCAACGCCCCAACGGGCGAGTGGATCGCGCGCAAAATTCCGCTGTGCCGGTTGTGTTGAACGGAACCACGAATGCCGGAAATCTGATTTTGCCGCCGTTGCCGCCGATTCGTTTGCCAGTGATCTTTGCGCCGATGAGTTTGGAGGTCACTGAAGGCTTGACCGTCAACGCCACCGTGCTGGCTTACGATCAAGACACCAACGCTCAAGGGATGAATCAGTCCGTGCAAACGAGTTTGGTGTCGCCGCCCGCTTTCGCCGCGCTGACCGCCGCCGGCGGCAACGCTTACACGCTGCGGCTGACGCCCAGAACGGGCGATGCGCGCACTTACACTTTGACAATCACGGCCACAGACGATGCCAACGCCACCGCCACACAAACCATTCGTGTGACGGTGAACGCGAACCGCGCGCCTTCGCTGACCGCGCCCGCTTTGCGCAGCACGCCGCAAGGTCAGGCGCTCAGCTTCACTATCGCGGCCACCGATCTGGACAACACCTCCCCCGGTTTAGCCACGCCGCAAAGCTTCACCTTCGCTTCGCCCAATCTGCCGCCAGGCGCAACGTTGACGCCGCTGGCCGACGGAATGAGCGCGCGTTTCGATTGGACGCCGACCGTTGCCGGAAACTTTACGCCAGCTTTCACGGCTACGGACAACGGTACGCCGCCGCAAACCAGCCCTAGCCGAAGCACGACCGTCATTGTTGTCGCGCCGTGGATGCCGACGGGCAGCGCCGCCGGTCGCATCGAAGCAGCGCAAGCCTTCGCGCTGCTTTCCAGCGGCGCGAATCTGTTTGTCGCCACCAGCGGCGGCGTGTTTTTTTCCGCCAATCAAGGCCAAGTCTGGACGTCCCGCAACAACGGCCTGAGCACGCCGCACACCAACGCGCTGGCATTCAACGGCGCGACTTTGCTGGCGGGAACCAATGGCGGTGGCGTGTTTCATTCCCCGGATAACGGCCAAAACTGGGAAACCTGCGGCAATCTGCCGAACGGAGTTGTTCGCGCGCTGCTCGTCACAGCCCAGGGGCTGTTTGCCGGAACCGGCGGCGGCGGCGTATTTCGTTCGGCGGACGGCTGCCGGAACTGGACGGCGGTCAATAACGGTCTGACGAATCCAGGGATCAACGCGCTGGCCGCCGTCGGTTCGACGCTTTACGCCGGAACGGAAGGCGGTGGCGTGTTTGGCTCCAGCGACAACGGGCAAAGCTGGCAGCCTGTCAACGCGGGTCTGGCGAATGCAAAAGTTCGCGCGCTGGCAGTCGCGGGAACAACGCTGCTGGCAGGCACTGACGGCGGCGGCGCTTTCTGCTCCGGCAATCCGGCGCAAGGCTGGACGAGCTGCAACAACGGCTTGAGCAATCCGACGATCAATTCGCTGACCGTCAATGCCGCCGAAGTTTTCGCCTGTACTTCCGGTGACGGCGTGTTTCGTTCGACCGATCAAGGCGCAAACTGGGTGCCGCTTAAATTGGATGGGCTGAAAAATCCTTTTGTCTCGTCATTCGCAGTTGGCGGCAACACTTATTTCGCCGGAACCGCGGGCGGGGGCGTTTTCACGTCCGGCAATCAGGGGCAAAGCTGGACGGCGGTCAACAGCGGTCTGGGAACTTCGACAGTCAACGCACTGACCGCCAACGGCACGACGCTTTACGCCGGGACTGCGGGCGGCGGCGTGTTTTCTTCAAACGATCAAGGCCAAACCTGGAAGGCCGACGGCGAAGGATTGACTGCGCCTTTCGTCAACACCTTCGTCATTGCCGGCAGCAGACTATTCGCATCCACCAATGGCGGCGTGTTTTCCTCGCCGCTCACTTCGCCTTTGAACTGGACGGCCAACAATACCGGCTTGCCCGGCGAGCGATACGCCATTCCGCTGATTGTCGCCGGCGCGAGCTTGTACACAGGCATCGCGCCTGCTGGCGGCGTTTATCGTTCGGACGATCTGGGACAAACCTGGCGCGCGGCGAACAGCGGCCTTTCGGAGCTGAACATTCAATCGCTGACGGCGTCCGGTTCAACGCTGCTGGCTGGAACGGAAAACAGCGGCGTGTTTCGTTCGACCAACGGCGGACAAAGCTGGACGGCTGCCAATTCCGGTCTGACGAACTCGCGCGTGCATGCGTTGGTGGTGAACGGCGCGACAATTTACGCCGGAACGGGCAACGGCATTCATCGTTCGACGGATCAAGGCCAAAGCTGGCTGGCGATCAACACCGGCTTGCCCGATCAAGCCTTCGTCAACACTTTGCTGATTAACGGCTCAACTTTGTACGCGGGTGTTTTCGGCGGAGTCTTTTTATCGAGGGATCAAGGCCAGAACTGGGCCGCCGTAAACAACGGTTTGACTTACAACAATGTCTTTTCGCTATTTGCCGGCGGCTCCAATCTATTTGCGGGAACAATCGGAGGCGGGGTTTATCTCAATTTCGGTTTGGGAACACAGTAATCGTTTGCCATTTGCCGGAAATCCCTGCTTTCGCAATGTCAAATGACAAATCCAAAATG
>CAZRXE010000477.1:0-5947 GCA_964603695.1 uncultured Heliomicrobium sp. | reverse complement strand
ACCGAATCGCTGCTGACGATTGTTTTCACAGTGGCTATGGGCTTGAGCATGGGCACAACGGCAATGGTAGCGCGGCGCATCGGCGAAAAAGACGCGGATGGCGCTGGGCGTGTCGCTGAACAATCCATTCTGCTCGGCATTTTGGTTTCGATTCCGATTGCGCTGGTTGGCGTGCTGTTTCAACGGCAATGGTTCGCGGCAATGAACGCCGAGGCATCGGTGGCGGCGGCGGGTTCCGGTTACATCACAGTCATCTTTGGGGCGAACATCGTCATCCTGCTGATCTTTCTGATTAACGCCATCTTTCGCGGTGCGGGCGATGCGGCAATTGCGATGCGGGCGCTGTGGATCGGCAACGCAGTTAATCTGGTGCTTGATCCTTGCTTGATCTTCGGTTGGGGGCCGTTTCCCGAACTCGGCGTGATGGGGTCGGCTATTGCGACCACCATCGGGCGCGGCATCGCCATCGCCTATCAACTTTCGCGACTGACGGGCGGACACAGCCGCGTGCCGCTCAAATTCGGACGGTTGTTCAAACCGGATTTTGAACTGATGGGATCGCTGCTGAAAATTTCCGTCGGCGGCATGATCCAAATGCTGATCGCCACATCGGCCTGGATGGTGTTGATGAGTCTGGTCGGCAGATTCGGCAGTGCCGCGCAGGCGGGTTACACCTTCGCCATCCGCATCATAGTGGTTACGATTCTGCCCGCCTGGGGCATGAGCAACGCGGCGGCAACGCTGGTGGGTCAAAACCTGGGCGCGCAAAAACCCGACCGCGCGGAAAAATCCGTCTGGCTGACCTGTCACAGCAACGCCATTTTCATGGCCGGCGTGACGGTGCTTTACACTGTGTTCCCTGAATTTCTGATCCGCATCTTCACGCAGGATCAAACCGTCATTCCCTTCGGCGTGAATGCGCTGCGGTACATCGGCTACGGCTATATTTTTTATGGCTATGGGATGGTGCTGTCGGCGTCGTTCAATGGTGCGGGAAACACTTACACGCCTATGATGATTAACCTGGTTTGTTTTTGGCTGCTGCAAATGCCGCTGGCTTACGGCCTGGCGATGAAAACCGAACTGGGCGCAAGCGGCGTCTTTCTGGCGGTCACGATTGCCGAATCCATCCTGGCCATCATCGCAATGATCGTTTTCAAGCGTGGCAGGTGGAAGGAGCAAAAGGTATGAGCAGTACCGCGTGCGTCAGCCGGCGGTGGCCGACAATGCGGGGCGCTGGTTGACGCGCGCGGTTCACTATGTCGGCACGCGCGTCAGGAGCGAACTGATAGCGTTGAGCTACGACAACGTGCCGGTCAATAAATAAATCGCCAGGCGCATTCACGGTGTGGACAGCAACTGCATCAAACGGATGAAAGGCAAGCAATGATTGCCTGAATCACTGCCGGCTTGGTTTCGCAAAAAGATCCGCCCGCCTTCAAAACGAAAAGTCTTGAAAGCGGGCGGTAATCATTTGAGATTCAGTTTGAGAGTTAAATCATGAATCCCAGGTCGCGCACCTGGAAGTTGGGTAAAGTTGGGAACAAACCGTTCAACTGACTGTCCGCCGCGCCAAACCATTTGGCCAGTGTCGCGCCGAATTGCGCCAACGAAATGCGCGGCAACATCGTGCCGCGATTGTCGGCAAAATCCTGTTGGCCGCCGCCGACCGCAGCGTAATTGAGCATATTCGGGAACGCGCCGCAGATTCTGCCGCCGTTGACGCCGCCGCCCACCACCAGTATGTGACTGCCCCAGCCGTGGTCGCTGCCCGTGCCGCTCGGTTGCAAGGTGCGGCCAAAATCCGACAACGTGAAGGATGTGACTTTGTCGGCCACGCCCATTTCCGCCGTCGCGCTGTAAAACGCACCCAGCGCCTGGCTGACTTGTTTGAGCAAATCCCATTGGTTGTAAGCCTGCGAACTGTGCGTGTCGAAACCGCCCAGTCCGCAGAAAAACACCTGCCTTCCGACGCCCAATTGCGAACGCAAGTTGATGATGCGGGCGATGTCCTTCAATTGATTGCCGAGCGAAGTACTCGGAAACACCGTCGTCAAAGGCGTTCCGCTGCCGGCGGCTTTCAGGATGGGGTTGATGGCGACGGCATCGGCCAACACTTTGTTGGCGGCGTTGACGATGGCATTGCCGCTGTCGGCGCTGACGATTTGCTGTTGCGCGGCTGCTCTCGCCTGGGCAGCAGTTGCAGGCCAGAAATTCAGCGCGCTTTGATCCAGGTAATTGCCGGGCTGCAAACTCGCCGCCTGCACCGCCGCACCCTGACAAAACAGCGCCGCGTTGTTCAGCGAAACCGAAACCGGAAACGCCGCATTCAAGTTATAACCAGTCATCAAATCCGCCGTTCGCCCGCCCCAGCCTGTGCTGCCGCCGGTATTCGGAAAGCCTGTTTGCATTTGCGAAACCTGGTCGGAGTGCGAACGCAACTGGGTCGGCAGTTGGAAGGCGTTTTGATATTCCTGATAAGTCGTCGGACGCACCAGCATGCCCGCGTTGGCGACGACGGTCAGCTTGCCTTGAAGGTAAAGCGATTGCAGTTCCGGCAAGCCGTAATGCAGCCCGAAAGCGCCTTGCGCCGGATCGTTGATCGGCAGCAATTGATTTTGCGGCATGGTCAGCGCACCGCGCGCTTGTTGATAGGCGGTGTATTGCGTCGGGTTGAGCGGGACGACGACGTTGTGGCCGTCGTTGCCGCCGAACAGAAACACGCAGACCAGCGCCTTGTAATCCTGCTGCACCGCCGAAGCCGCAAGTTCGAAGCGGCTCAGCCCGGCCAGCAAGCCTGCGCTTGCGCTCAGGTGTAGAAAATTGCGTCGTGAGATCATTTCTTTGGTTTTCATAGGTATATGCTCAAAAACAATCCGGCAGTTAGACAGGATTGATAGGATTTCTTCAGGATTGACAGGATGTTTTCAGGCAGCCGTCAGCAAGCCTTTTCGCCGATCCTGTTAATCCTGGTGTCAATCTTGTGAATCCTGTCCCTGCTTTAAGAATTGTGTGGACAAACTTGGAATCCTTTCCTCAACGCTGCACCAGGAATTCGCCTGAAGTCAGCACCAGATAAAGCGCCGTGTGGACGCGCTGCCGGTCGTCGTACATTTGCGGCAGGGCATTGAACAGCGCCGAGCGTGTGGCGGTGGACATACGCCCGTACAGCAGCAGGTTGTCTACTGTGCTGACCAGCGTCGCCGGACTGGCGGCGATGTCCACCAGCGGTTGCAGCGCCGGGTTGATCGGGTAAGTGTTGTTGAGGAATCCCCAAAGGAAGTTGGCGCGATTGGCGGCTTCGGTCGGCGTGTAGATTTGAAACTCCGGCCCGAACAAGCCGTTGCTCTTGGGAATGCGGAACATCGGCGAGTAGTGCCCAAAGACCGAAGGCGCGTTGAGCATTTCTTCGCCCAGGTTGATCAATTGGTAATTGAATGACGATCCAGCGCCGACCGGATAACCGAGCGCCCGCGCCATAAACAGCAGGCTTTGCACGGGCGTGCGCAGCCGTCCGAAGTTCGCCGGCACGCTGTCATTGCGCGCTTCCTGATCCATCAACACAGCAGAGATGACGGCTTTCATATCGCCGCGCACGCCTTGTCCGTTGTTATTGAACACGGCTGCGACGCGCGAAATGTAGCCCGCCGAGGCATTGCTCGTGACCATTGCGCGAATCATCCGCGTGGCCACGAACGGCCCGACGTTCGGATGGTTGAAGATGATGTCAATTGCGCCGTCCAGGTCTTGCTGCGCGGTTTGATTGGCGGGCAGCGTCTGGCCCAGGAAGGTTTTCGCCACGGTGCTGTGTTTGCCGGGAATCGGCACCAGCGGGCCCGCGTAATAATTCTGATTCCCTTGCGAACCGGGCGTCGTGTGATTGGCGTTGTCGTAAGTCCAGCCGGTCAGGGCCAGCGCCAGTTGCTGCACGTCTGTTTGCGTGTAAGTCGGAATCGGCTGGCCGTTGGCGTCAAGCTGCTGCGAACCGTCCAGGTTCAGTTTGTACAACCCGATGCTGAACAGTTGCAGCAATTCGCGCGGGTAATTTTCGTTGGCCGCGCCGCTCACGCCGCTGTTGGCCAGATCGAGAAACTGCCCCATTGAAGAATCGTTGCTCAATTCGCGCAGCAGCATTTTGTAATTGCCGAAAGCATTTCGACTCAGCAACCGCAGCCACGGCGTGAGCATGTCTGCGTTGTAGTTTTTGTTTCTGGCCACGACGATGACTTCGCTCAGGGCGAATATCGCGCGCTGCCGCAATTGATCCTGACCGCCCAGGGCGTTGGCGAAAAAGGCATCGGTCAAACCGCTCAGCGTTGCCGTGCTCGGATTGGGCAATGGCGATTCCGGCAACGCAAATTGCTGGTTCAGAAATCCCTGCATCCCGGATTGTTTAACCTGCGCGATGAGCGCGGGCGTTGGGCCGAACGTGGATTGATCCAGAAAACGCCCGTAGGTGATGAGTTGCGCATCCTGCAATGAGACGCCTGCCGACGCTTGTTTGCTGGCGTCGGCCTGGCTGACGGCGCTGACCGTGATGCCGCCTGCCGGGATGGCGTTCGGCGCGGTGTAAAGGCCGTTGCTGCTGATAGTGCCGTAGGTCGAATCGCCGCCCACTACGTTGTTGACGCGCCAAGTGACGGCGGTATTGGCCGTTCCCGTCACCATGGCGGTGAACTGTTGCGTGGCTCCGACGGCTAAACTGGCGGCGGACGGATTGACGCTGATCGCGACCGTGCTGACCGGCGCGGTGACTGTAACCAGCGCCGTGGCCTTTTTGGTCGCATCTGCCTGACTGGTGGCAGAAACGGCGACAGCTCCGGCGGGAACTGTGGCGGGCGCGGTGTAAAGACCTGCGCTGCTGATGGTTCCGACGGTTGAATTGCCGCCGACCACGTCGGCAACTTTCCACGTTACGGCGGTGTTTGCCGAACCGCTGACAGTGGCCGTGAATTGTCGTGTCGTCCCGGTTTGCACCGAAGCCGAGGCCGGCGAAATCGTCACGGAAACGATGGGCGTGCCGGCAATCGTCACGGGCGCGGACGCCGAACGTTCATTGTTGACTTGCGTGACGGCGCGAATCGTCACCGGCGTTGCGGGCGGCACGTTGGGCGCTTTGTACAAGCCGGTTTGCGTAATTGTTCCGATGGTGGAATTGCCGCTTGATGAACTGTTGACGTACCAGTACACGCCGGCATTGGCCGCGCCCGTGACGGTGGCCGTGAATTGCTGCGTCGCCCCTGGCGCGAGCGTAACGGAACTTGGCGACATCGTGACGACAATGCCTTGCCCCACTTCCAGCAAGCGTTGCGCCGAAGTGACGGCGGGCGAGCCGGGATTGGTGACGGTGATGTAAACGCTGCCCGATTGCGTGGCATTGCCGGTTGCTTTCAGTTGCGTCGAAGACACGAACGTCGTGGGCAGCGGCATCCCTGCCCAATTGACGACCGCGCCGTTTTGAAAATTCGCGCCGTAAACATTCAGCGTGAAGGCTCCGAGCGGAACAGGATACGGCGACATCCAGGAGATGGAAGGTGCGGTGGTTTGCAAATTCGCGGCGGCCAACGCCGCAGGTGAACGGTGAAAACCAAAGAAGGCAAAGGCTGACACGGCCAAACACAAGGCCGATGCCCAGCGCAGAAACACTTCGAGTTTCATGTAGGCTACTCCTATGATTCGGTTGATGGGATTGTGTATTCCGGCACGACCTTGACCGGGAGCTGAGGCGATAGTTCCCCGAAAAGAACAGAGAGGCGAATCATTGTGCCGACGAATGAGGTTTTGGAACAACTTTTATCACTGCGGGGACACGCGCGGCATATTGGCTGCTGATTTGAAATTTTTCAAGCCATTTTTTGGCGGCGGCGAAAAGTTATTCCTCCTGTAAATTTTTCAGGGATTGGGGAGTGGCTCCGCCACCCGATGGGCTTCTCGGAAGTGCATAGCA
>CAZRXE010000476.1:0-2770 GCA_964603695.1 uncultured Heliomicrobium sp. | reverse complement strand
AGTGCGCCAGCGCGGCGGCCAGTTGCTCGAAAATTGGCAAGGCTTCTTTCATCGGCAGCGGGCCTTTGTCCACTCGGGCGTCCAGCGATTCGCCGGGAACATATTCAAACACCAAAAATGGGCGGCCATCGGCTTCGCCTTTGTGACGCAACGCGGCGATGTTTTTGTGGACAAGGTCGGCGTTCAAACGGCCTTCGCGGCTGAAGCGCGCCTGCCATTCCGGATCGGCGGCGTAAGCTTCGGGAAGGAATTTGATGGCGGCTTCAACGTTCAGATCGTCATCGTGCGCCAGATAAACTTCACCCATGCCGCCTTTACCGATCATCGCCTGAATACGATAGTTCGCGATTTGTTTGCCGATCATCTGCTGCTGGGAAGTCGGCTTGGTCAGCGCGGGAACGAATTGATGCGCCATTTCCTGAATGGCCGGTTGCGCCAAAAAGGAGCTATCCGCCGTGTCATACTTAATCAAACTTTCGACTTGGCGACGCAAGGCTTCATTACCGGCGCAAACTTCATCCAGATACGCCTTCCGCTTTCCGGGCGGCAAGTCGCAAGCTGTCTGAAAAACGTCATCAAGCGACGGTTGATTTTCCAATGCCAGTGGCGGGTTCATGGCTGTTGTCTCCACTCAGTTCGCGCAGCAGCCAGGCTTTCGCCAAGCGCCAGTCGCGCATTACGGTATCGGCTGAAACCTTCAACACTTCGGCTGTTTCCTCAACGCTCAATCCGCCAAAATAGCGCAGTTCGACGACTTTGCTTTTGCGTTCGTCCACTTTGGCCAATTGATCCAGCGCGTCGTTGAGCGCCAGCACATCCTTATGCGGCGCTTGCGGAATTTCGATGATGTCTTCCAGGCCGACTTGTTGCGCGTCTCCGCCGCGGCGTTCGGCGCGATTGGCGCGGGCGTGATCCACCAGAATGTGGCGCATGATGTTGGCCGAGACAGCGAAAAAATGCGCGCGATTTTGCCAGTTCAGATTCTTCGTGTCGGCTAGTTTCAGGTAAGCGTCATTGACCAACGCGGTGGTTTGCAGCGTGTTGCCGGGATTTTCGCGGCTCATATAGCGGTGAGCCAGCCGGCGAAGTTCGTCGTACACCAATTGATACAACTCTTCTTTCGCGCCTTCTTCTCCGCGCGTCCAGGCGCGTAACAATTGCGTCACTTCTTTGATCGGGTCTGCTTTCATAATTCCCTCTCCGGCTGAAGCGGTTGCGATTATAACTTGATGGAAAAGATTGTCGAATATTCCCGCGCCGCGCGCGGAAGCTTGGTTGATCTTGGAATGTTGCCCGCTGCTTCGTCATCAACGCACCAGATAGTGAATGTCGGCAATCGCCAAAACATTTCGCCACGAAAAGAAAAAACCTCGGCCTTGCCCGTCTTCAGCGGCTTGCGCATAATCCGAAGCCGCGCTACTTCCCGCATCGAATTGCACAAAAGGAGCCTTTATGATCCGACCGCAAATCCTACGCTTGAGCGTTTTCACTTCTTTCCTGATTCTCTCCACCTCGCTTTTCATCGGCCTGCCGCCGCAAGGAAAAAGCTACAACGGGCAGGCCGCCGAATCCACGCCCGAACAGCGCGGTCAGTGGAATTTGCAACATCAGCCTTACGGACGTCCGTTGCCGATCAAACAAATCCTGCCTCTGATTGCCAACAAAGCCTGGGAACCGGAGTGGAAAACCAAACTCGATCCGAACAATCCCGATTCTTTGCGCAAGGTCGCGTTTGAACGCTACGGTTTTTCCGAAGCCACCTGGGACAACGACGGCGCGCCGCTGCAATTCGTGGCCACCAAACAAGGCTGGGTGCAAACCTGCATGCTCTGCCACGGCGGGCGCGTTCCCATCACCGGCGAAAGCAAAATCGGCATGCCCAACACCGAACTCGACATGCAAACGCTTTATGAAGACGTAACTAAAGCGACCGGCATTAAAGGCCCTTTTCCGCTGACTTTCGGAATGTCGCGCGGACGCACCAACGCTTTCATCTTCAGTTTGGAATTGCTGCGCCGTCGCAATGAAGATTTGTCTTCGCGCGCTGAGCCTGTGCCGATGGGCGATTACGATGATTACGATCTTGATCCGCCGGCGTGGTGGTATCTGAAAAAGAAAACTGCGATTTACGCCGACGCCGGCGTCAAAGGCGATTTTTCGCGCGCCATCATGCAGTTCACGATGGGCGAACCCGACGGCGCAAAAATCCGCTCGTGGGAACCCGAATTCAAAGACATTCTGGCCTACCTAAAATCCATCGAACCGCCGAAATACCCGTTGCCGATTGACCAAAAGCTGGTGGGCGAAGGCCGACAGGTCTTTGAAAAAACCTGCGCCGGTTGCCACGGCACTTACGGCGAAGGTGGCAATTACCCGAACAAAGTCGTCCCGCTGGAAGTCGTCGGCACGGACGCGCTGCGCCTGACCAAACTGACCAAAGAATTCCGCGACTATTACAAAAAGTCATGGTTTGGCCGGAGCGGCGAACACGGTTATGAATATCCGACCGGCTACGTTGCGCCGCCGCTGATTGGTGTCTGGGCCTCCGCGCCGTATTTTCACAACGGCTCCGTGCCGACGGTTTACGGCGTGCTGACGCAGGAAGCGCGTCCCAAATACTTCCGCCGCACGGGGACGATCAAGGATTACGACGACAAGAATCTGGGCTTAAAAGTGGAAACGCTCGTCGCGCCAGCGCCCAAAGACGCTCCCGCCGAAGCGCGCCGCCGCGTGGTGGACACAACGCTGCCCGGCCTCGGCAATCAAGGCC
>CAZRXE010000475.1:0-2035 GCA_964603695.1 uncultured Heliomicrobium sp. | reverse complement strand
GATGAGGGCAAACCGGCGACTAACAGTTCAAAGAACTCTCACTCTATCAACAACTTACATGTGGGACACAACTGATGTTGAGTAAACGCCTAGAATTATCGGATTGTCCGGTTGCCTCAGTCACCACCTGTTCAGGTAGTGATTTATAGAATTTTTCTTCCGCCGAGCGGCGTCTCCAGCTTGATGATAGTGCCGTCGCCGTTGCCGGAAATTACTTCCAGCCGTCCGCCCAGTTCCCGCGCGCGGCGCTTCATGCTCAGCAAACCGTTGCCGCCGCTCTGGCCAAGCTCCGGCGCGGTTTCGGCAAAGCCCCGTCCGTTGTCCCAAACGCGCAGTGACAGGTGATGGTCGGTCAGCGTGAAATCCACTTCGACTTCGGTGCAGCCTGAATGGCGGGCGATGTTGTTGACGGTTTCTTTGAAGATCAAATACACCTGCCGCCGCACGTCGGCGTCCAGACTGAGGTCTTGTTCCGGCGCGCGAAACCGAAGCCGAATGTCCCGCGCGGTCAGGGTATCGCTGGCGAAGCGGCGCATGCGCTGCGTCAAATCGCTCAACTGGTCGCGCTGCGGATTGATCGCCCAGATGATTTCGCTCATGCCGTCAATCGCGGCGCGCGAAGTCAGCGCGACTTTTTCGATCAATTCAACGGCGTAGAGAACGGCGGAATTCTTTTCCGTGGAATCGTGTTGCAGGCGCTGGCGAATGACTTCGCTGAGAATGGCGACTTGCGACAGGCTCGATCCGACTTCATCGTGCAAATCGGTGGCGATGCGTGTTCGCATTCGTTCCAGCGCCAGCAACTGCGCCACGCGATAACGATACGCGGCAAAAATCACTCCGCCGATGACGCTAACCGCCGGCACGATAAACCACCAACGCTGCCAAACCGGCGCGGCGACCGTGAACGACACACTGGCAGGCGGATCACTGTGAATGCCGTCGGCATTGACGGCGCGCACCAGAAAGCGATAACTGCCCGCCGACAAATTGGCAAAATCCACCGAGCGTTGTTCGGTCGGCGCGCTCCAATCCTGACGGCCTTCCAGCTTGTACTGGTAGCGAATGTGCGGATCGGCGGTGGCGCTGGGACTGAGGAAATCAATCGTCACGTTGGTTTGAGAAGCGTTGAGCTTCAACGCCGGCAGATTCAGATCGCCAATTTCAGAGACTTGTTGTGCAACGCCAGCGATGCGCACGCCGACCAAAAAAACGGTTGGCGGTTGATTGGCGCGAGGTGGTTCCGGCACGAAGCGGGCAACGCCGTAAGCGCTCCCAAACCACAATGCCTCTTGAGCGTCTTTGGCCGAAGCCAGGATTTTTCCTTTCGGCAAGCCGTACGCCGAGGTGAAAGCGCGCACCTGTTTGGTTTCCGGCGTCAAACAATCCACGCCGTGCCCGGTGCCGATGTAAATCCGCCCCCATTGGTCTTCTACCAGACATTCCGCGTCATTGCCTGAAAGGCCGTTGGCGCGGTTGTACCAAGTGATGTGCAGCGACTCGACGGCGGGATCATCAATGCACCCGACGCCGCTCCCCTTCGTTCCCAACCACAAGCGCCCCTGCCGATCTGCCAATAGACTTGCGATTTTATCGTCGCGGGGAAGTCCGTCCTGCTCGGTGAAGTTTTTGAAGCGGCCTTCACGATAACGCAACAAACGGCTGGCTGTGGTTGAGTATGACCCAAACCAGAGATTGCCGGCGCGGTCTTCAGCATAACAATCCGGTGGCCAGACCATTTGCGGAATTCCTGCCGACTCGGACAAATTGCTGATCGTGTCAGTCGTTGGATTCCAGCGCAGCAATTTGTTTTGGTAGTAAGTGGAAATCCACAAATTGCCTTGTTGATCTTCATAAAGACGCGCGGCCATTTTGTCGTTGAACCCTTCGCGTGTGGTGTAAGCCCGTGGCTGTGCGTGGGCAAGTTGGCGAACATCAGGAAATCCCGGTCACTTGTAGCAACAGACATTTGCGGTTTCTGTGTATCCGGCAATTGCTGAACTCACAGACAAATAATACGTGCGGCACAGCTTGC
>CAZRXE010000474.1:0-1854 GCA_964603695.1 uncultured Heliomicrobium sp. | reverse complement strand
CGCCCTGCTGTCCCTCATAGTAGCGGATCACCGTCAACCATTTCCGATGTCGAAGCGTCTCGTTGAACTGGTTGTCTTCATCCACTTCATCACACAGACGATTCAGAAATGTATTCCAAATCGGCCAATCCACGGGCGGCGGCTGTTGCGTGATGGACTCATTCGGCACCCAGCGCGATAAATTGTGTTGATCCGCAACGCGGGAAACTTCGAGGCTCATAGGTTAGTGAATAAGTGGAATCCCTGCCTGTGCTTCCATCTGCGAGAGCTGCGCTCGAATGGCAGCCTGCTCCTCTTCGATGCGAAACCGATAGTTTGCCGTATCCTCATCTTGCGCATCCCGAATTGCCGCCGACAGCGGATCAAGCATTTCTCGCTGCAACAGCTTCTCAATCGCTTCTTCCATCGCCGGGCTATCGGCGCGCATTTCCGTCGCCGTCACGCCCGCAAAATGCTGCAACAGTTTGGTCTGATCTCCCTGCAACTGGGCAATCAATTCCTGATTTTGGCGCAACTGCGTTTCGTATGCCTGTCGCCAAACCTCCTGCCCCTCATCCCATTGACGACGAAAGGCGCTCGCGGCAGATTCCAGCAACCTGATCCGCGCTTCCGCCACTTCCAGTTGCTCGTGCAGAAGCCAGGTCACACGAAACAGCCCAGCCCATCCATATTTCGCCCACCGTTCTTTCAGATTCATAGGTTCTTCAAAAAAAATGCTGCCCGTTAATGTGCATCCACCAACGGGCAGCCCAACTATCAGGAGGTTCACCCGTGGGCAAACCTTACCAAAAGGAGAATGTTAATTTTCGCCGTCTTTTCCCTTGGAAGAGAATTTCGTTTCAAGAAATCGCACGAGCATTGAATACAGCAATTCCAGCAGGGAATGGCCGCCAAAGCCCGCCAACCCGCAAATTGCCCAAAACTGAAACAATCGCTCGTGATCAATGAAATAGTTGTAGACCAGTAACCCAATCAGCAACCCCGCCATCAGGCTAATAAACGCCGAGCGCAGTATCTCGCCCAGCCCCACCCGCTCCCCTTTTCGCAAGCGCGCCGCAATGCCCATTGCAGAGGCAAAGAGCGCACCGATAGCGATAGTTTTGATCTCAGGATTCATCGTACGTTCCATTTCTCGCTCCTCTTTTGTGGTGAGGCGAAACCATCGGGGCCAGTGCAGTATGTCCGATTGCTCGCGGTTATTTTGAAATTCGTTTATTGCCTTGGTAGACCATCGTGAGCGAGATCATACGCATCCATCGCGCTAATTTTCGTCATCGTCACTCTCCTCGTCGTAAGGATCGTCGGCGTCAGGAGTTGGTGCGAATTGTTTCGGCTGTGAGTACGGGTCTAGCGAGGTCAGTTCTAAATCGCTGAAGGCATCCATCAGATTTTGCAGCGCATTTCCGCTGTGCTGGGGCAGAGGCTGCGCTCGAACGCCGGAACCAATTGGCGCATGCGTAAACCCCTCTTCCTCGTCCACGTCCTCCAGCGCCTGCTTCAAGTGCGCTTGAAAGGCGTGAAATCCTGATGCCTGGTGCTGCAACAGGAATTGTTGCAGATTTCCTGACTGCAACGAGGTCGGCAGTGCGGCTTCGACTTGCTGCGCAGGCGTGAGCGGGGCAGGCGCGAGATTGTTCGATTGCACATAGAGCATCATCAGACTGTTCCCCGCATTATCAAAAACCTTGGCAGGTTTATCATCGCTCATCCCCGTTTCTGTCAGCTTCGATTCTCGCCACGACCAGTCCAGGAACTCCTCACGCCAGAGCTTTAATCCATAATCATCAAGCGCTTTCTCGTATTGATCGTCGGCTACCACCAAATACAATGTCGCCAGCCCCATTTGTTCCGGTC
>CAZRXE010000473.1:0-2865 GCA_964603695.1 uncultured Heliomicrobium sp. | reverse complement strand
CGACGTATTCGGCGTGTCGCGACGTGGCCGGACACAGAATGGCAATGTCCGGTTGCGCGGCCTCCAGACATTGCCGGTAATCCGTGAAGACTCGCTCTGGCGGAATATTGAAGTGTCGAACAGCGTCGGCCATTCGCGCCGGATCTTCGTCGCTTATGCCAGCGATTTCGGCACCTGGATGTTCGTGCGCCATCCGCAGCAAATCGCCCATGTGAAAGTGATCGAAGTTGATGCCGACAATTTTCATGACTAATCCTTTACGCTGGTTTCAGTCCAACTTTCGCTGAACGTTGTTTCAGGATTTGATCCGCGATCACGCCCATCAGAATCACCGCTCCCATCACGGCAAAATTTAGTGACGGCGGGATGCCCAGCAGGTTGACCAGGTTTTGTAGCACTTGCAGCAACGCCGTGCCGACAATGATGCCGATGACGGAGCCTTCGCCGCCACGCAAACTGCATCCGCCCAGCACCGCGCCCGCAATGCCGTAGAGTTCATAAAAGTTTCCGTGCGAGGAAGGCGAAATCGAGTTGGTGTAAAACGCGATCAGAATGGCCGAAATTCCGGTCAGCAATCCGCAAATGACATAGGCGGCGGCAATCGTCCGTTTGGTGCCGATGCCTGAAAACCGCGCGGCGTCTTCGTTGCGCCCAACAGCATAAAGGTAGCGGCCAAAAACCGAGCGATGCAAGACGATCCACATCACGACGCTGACGATAATCAGCACGACGAACGGCGCGGGGACGCCGAACAGATTGCCGGTCGCCCAGTGACGTAGCGTTTCAAAACCTTCGGCGTTGCCGAAGCCTTTGGTTTCGTCATTGGCGATGAACCGCGCCAGCCCTCGATAAAACAGCAAGCCGCACAGTGTGACGATGAACGGCTGGATTTTGACGCGCGTAATCAGTACGCCGTGCAACAATCCCAGTCCCATTGCCACGACGAGTATGCCAGCCACCGCCAATAAACTGTGCAAGTGCCAATCCACCAACATAAACGACAACAGCACGCCGAGCAGCGCCATTTTCGAGCCGATGGAAAGATCAATGCCGCCGGTGATGATGACCACGCCGACGCCGATACTGAAAATGCCGTAAGCGCCGATCAACCGCGCAGTGTTTTGCAGATTCGCGCCGGACAGAAAACGCGGGTTCATAATCGAAACCACTGCGCAGAGGACGACGAGAAGAATGAAGATGCCAAGTTCTTTTTTCATTGTTGATGTAAGGTCAGATCAGTTCTTCGCCGACGGCCAGCCGCATGACGTTTCGTTCAGTGCAGTCCTGGCGCGAAAGAATGCCTGTGATCCGCCCTTCGTGCATAACGGCGAGGCGGTCGCTTAGGCCCAGAATTTCTTCCATGTCACTGCTGATGACGACGACAGCGACGCCATTGGCCGCCATAGCCCGCATCAGATCGTAGATTTCAGCCTTCGCGCCCACATCAATGCCGCGCGTGGGTTCGTCGAAGATCAAAACCTTCGGTTCCAATTGCAGCCATTTGGCCAGCACGACTTTTTGTTGATTGCCGCCGCTCAGGTTTTTGACCAGTGTTTCTATGGACGCGGTCTTGACGTTCATCCGCGTGCAGGCTGTTTGCGCCGCGTCGCGCTCGCGTTCGCGGCTGACCAGCCCGCGCGTGGCGTAACGACTGAGCGCGGGCAAACTGACGTTTTCGCGAATCGGGCATTCGACGATCAGTCCGGTTTGGCGGCGGTCTTCGGGAATCAGATAAATGCCGTGCTTGATGGCATCGCGCGCGGAATGAATGTGCAATGACTGCCCATCGAGAAATATCTCGCCGCCAAGTTTTTTATCCACGCCGAAAATCGCCTGCGCCACTTCTGAACGCCCCGCGCTGACCAATCCACCCAAGCCCAGAATTTCGCCTTTGCCGACGGTGAAGGAAACCTTGCGGTGCGGATAGCGGCGGGTTTTCAGTTCGCGGACTTCAAAAAAGTCTGCGGCAATTTGGTGCCTGGGTTCGTGATAACGGTGTTGGAGTTCGCGCCCAACCATCAATTGCACCATGCGGTCGTGCGAAAGTTCTTCGCGCGGAATGGTTCCGGCGTTGCGCCCGTCACGCAAAACCACTGCGCGGTCGGCGATTTCGGTCACTTCGCCCAGCCGGTGCGAGATGTAAACAATGCTGACGCCTTGCGCCCGCAATTCCCTGACGACTTCCAGCAAACGCGCCGTTTCGGCCAGCGTCAGGCTCGAAGTCGGTTCGTCCATAATCAGCACGCGCGCATTGAGCGAAAGCGCCTTGGCGATTTCCACCATCTGCTGTTGCGCGATAGAAAGTTGATCAAGCGGCGTATCCGGCGCAACCGAAAGCCCCAACCGTTTCAAATGCACCAGCGTATCGGCGTTCATTTTGCGGCGGTCAATCAGCCGGAAGGGTTTCCAAACGCCGGCCTTGACCGGTTCGCGACCAAGATAAACATTGGCCGCGACATCCAGATTATCCAGCACGTTCAATTCCTGATGGATAAACCCTATGCCCTGTTGAATCGAATCGTTGACCGAACCGACGGCGACGGGCAAGCCATTGACCTGTACCCAACCGGCGTCAGGCTGATAAACGCCGCCCAGAATTTTCATGAGCGTGGATTTTCCAGCGCCGTTTTCGCCCAGCAGCGCGACCACTTCCCCGGCGTTGATGTTGAAATCAACCGCATCCAGCGCCACCACGCCGGGAAAGCGTTTGCCGATGCCGCGCATTTCGATGATTGCGGATTGCGGATTGCGGATTGCGGATTCTGTAAGTGACTGCATAACTTGCCGAGCGGATGCTTTTGATTACGACGCGGATTGAGAAGCATTCTCAAAAGAAACAAGCTCAAGAAGCAGTTCAATCCGCAA
>CAZRXE010000472.1:0-2613 GCA_964603695.1 uncultured Heliomicrobium sp. | reverse complement strand
GATGTGCGGAAAGGCTCTGCCTTTCCGCGAGCGGACTTCCTGAACTTGGGGTCATGCCCCGACTGGTCAAAAGATGTTTACGATTTCAAAGGACAGTCAGGCGCTCTACATCACCGCCGTAGCCAAAGACCGTCTGCCGGTTTTTCAAACCGATGGAATCAAAACGGTCACCTGCGAAGCGATTGATGAGGCTCGAAAGTCCGGCGGCATTCTGATTTTTGCGTATGTGATTATGCCCGACCATCTTCATTTGCTGGCGTATAGCCCAGACAAAAAGCCGTCCGATGTTCTTCGCTACATCAAAGGTATTGTCGCTCGTCGCGTGATTGACCACCTGAAAGAGAAAAACTATCAAAGCTCGCTTGATAAACTGCGCCATGAAGACTGGAAACGAAATCATCGCTATTCGCTGTGGCAACACGAGTCGAACACTTTTCAAGTCTTCAGCGAAAGCACGTTTATGCAGAAAGTGAATTACATTCATTTGAATCCGGTGCGAGCCGGATTGGTTGAACGAACTGTTGATTACCGATGCTCAAGCGCGCGCATTTGGCAGCGTTGCGAAACTGAGGACGAACCGCTGCTGGTTGATCTGGATCAAATCAACTGGCACAAACAGACAGGCAGGGCGTAGCCCTGAAAACGAACAAAGTTTCTTCGCGGAAAGGCAGAGCCTTTCCGCACATCGGGCGGCGGAGCCGCTTAAAACAAATTGAGAAGCAAATGAAGTCGGACCGAACGGATAAAGAAGTTGCCAGAGAAGTTTTTGAGTTTCTGTGCATGCTGGAGGAAATGAGGCGGACTTGAATGGCAAAGCGAGCGAAATATATTTGGGATTATGACCTGAGTCAGGAAGAGTTCGACGCACTGTTGAATGGGACGTTGCAACGCGGAACGCTTGACCGTGACTGGGCTGCCGTGCGCTTGATCGAATGGGCGAGTTACGAAGAGATGATTCGCAAGATCGGCTTTGCGGCACTGGTGCGCGAATGGCCGCGCTGGCGTAAGCGGGTGCGTGCCGAATCGCAACGACGCGGGCTGGATTTCGTCGTCGAGTGGATTCCGAAGCATCACCTGGAGCTATTGTCCGAAAATGCGGTTGAGACGAAAAAACGGAGGTTGAAAGATGAGCATTGTGATTGCTGATGAGGTTATGCAGTCAACCCGGCTGACAGCAGCCGAAGTGATGCAGGAACTGGCGCTGGCTTTGTTTCAACGTGAAAAGCTCACGATGGGACAGGCCAGCCGTTTGGCCGGCATGAGCCAGTGGCAGTTCCAGCAGTTATTGGGCAGCCGCGATATTCCCATTCATTACAGCGTGGCCGATTTTGAGGCTGACCTTCGGACATTGGAAGAATTGAGGCAAGCGTGATTGTCATTAGCGACACTTCGCCTATCACCAATCTGGCGGCCATCGGTCAATTGGATTTGCTGCACCAGCTTTACGGCCAGGTCATCATTCCTGAGACTGTTTTTCGGGAGCTGACAGCCCAGGGTGGACGTCATCCCGGCGCGATTGTGCGGCAGTTGACTTGGATTGAGACGCGCGCGGTTGCCAATCCCACCGTCGTCAAAGCTCTGCGCGCTGAACTCGATGAAGGTGAGGCGGAAGCCATCACTCTGGTGCAGGAATTATCGGCAGACCTATTGTTGATGGACGAGCATTTGGGCCGCGCGGCTGCCGCCCGGCTCGGCCTCAAAGTGGTGGGTATACTTGGCGTGCTGATCGAAGCCAAACATCAAGGATTGATTCAAGCTGTCAAACCGCTGGTGGATGCCTTGATGAATCTGGGCTTTCGCATCGGCCAGGATTTATATCAGCGGGTGCTGCAAGCAGCCGGTGAGTGAAAATAGGAATTACTGAGTGAGTAATCAAACAAACATCAAAGACAAACTCGAACAACTTCTTCGCCAACGCATCGTTATTATTGACGGAGCGATGGGGACGATGATTCAACGCTACAAGCTGGACGAAGCCGCGTATCGCGGCGAGCAATTCAAAGATTGGCCTTCGGATTTGAAGGGCAACAACGATCTGCTTTCGATTACGCAGCCGCAGATCATCGAAGATATCCATCGCCAATACCTGGAAGCCGGCGCGGAGATCATCGAAACCAACACCTTCAATTCGCAATCGGTGACGCTGGCGGATTATGGGATGGCGCATCTGGCGTACGACTTTAACGTCGCCGCGACCAAAGCCGCTCGGCGCGCCGTGGATAAGTTCGTGGCCGAACATCCGGGCGAAGTTCGATTCGTTGCCGGAGCTTTGGGGCCGACGAACAAGACGGCTTCGCTGTCGCCGGATGTCAACAATCCCGCGTTTCGTTCGGTCAGTTACGACGCGCTGGTCGAGTCTTATTACGAACAAGCCAAAGGCATGGTGGATGGCGGAGCCGATTTGCTGATCGTCGAAACCGTCTTCGATTCGCTGAATTCAAAGGCCGGGCTGTTCGCAGTCCAGAAGCTTTACGAAGACATCGGCTACAGCTTGCCGCTGATGCTGTCGTTCACGATCACCGATTTAAGCGGACGAACCTTGAGCGGCCAAACCGTTGAAGCTTACGTCAACGCGACTGCGCACGCGCCGTTGCTTTCCATCGGCATCAACTG
>CAZRXE010000471.1:0-1779 GCA_964603695.1 uncultured Heliomicrobium sp. | reverse complement strand
CCTGTCTATGCCACATTGCTTTTGCACTCAAACTTAAAGAACAGTTATGGTCGCCACGGAAACTCCCCCAATCAATTTTGCGGCACAAATCACACGGCTTGACTCGCCGCGTTGGCAAACCGGCGTCGGCGTAGCCAATGGAACCTTCGGCGAATTGTTGCAAGGCGCGTTGCAAAACGATGACGACCATTTTTTGGTGACCTTGCCGATCCAAAAATTTTCCACCTCCCGCTTCACGCCGGATGCGTCGTCAACGCGAATTACCGTCGCGCCCGCGCACAAAACCAAATCCCTGAAGCTGGCGCGAAAACTGCTGGATCATTACGGCATTTCGATTGGCGGGCATCTGGCGATTGAAAGCGAACTGCCGGAAGGCAAAGGGCTGGCCAGTTCGTCGGCGGATATGGTCGCCACGGTGCGCGCGCTGGAAGCGACGCTGGGGCATTCCATCCCCACCGAATTGCTGCTGGCCGTGTTACGCACCATCGAACCCACCGACGGCGTCATGTTCAATGAGTTCGTGACGTTCTTTCATCGCAAGGTCGAACTGGGCCGCCGGCTGGGTTTTCCATCTCGCCTGAAAGTCGTCGCCATTGATGCGGGCGGACACGTTGACACGCTTGAATACAACAAACGGAATTACCTCTTCACCGATGAAGAGTGCGCCGAATACGCCGATCTGCTTCAAAGTCTGGAAAGCGCCATTCGCTCCAACGACCTGGAACGAATGGGGCGAATCACCACTCGCAGCGCGATTCTGAATCAAAAACGAAATCCCAATCGCCACCTTGATCGCGTGCTTGCCATCCGTGAAGAAACCCTGGCGCTGGGTGTGGTCACGGCTCACAGCGGTTGTTGTCTGGGTCTGCTGTTTCCGAATGAGCCGGCCTGTGAAAAACAAATTGCGCTGGCCAAAACCTTGCTGGCTGAACTGACCGGGCAAGTTTTTATTGTCGAATCGCTGGTGCCTGCTTCGTATTCCGTAACTGCGGCAGGTCACCAACCTTACTTTTAGAGAATATGTTTTTGACGCAAACCATCACTGAAACACAGACCTTGCCGGTCAACGAGTCATTCAGCAACGGCAACGGCAACGGCAGTAAACAAAACGGCTTCGATCCATTCGCCGATTTGCTGTCGGCGCAGGCCAGTCGCCCGCGCGATTTGCAGCCCGTTGATTTGCGCACGCTGACGCCGTTTCAACGCGCGCTGGTGAGCATTGACGGCACGGTAACGAAATTCATCGAAGCTTACATGCTCGAACCGGTGGAAAGCGTTTTGCTGACACAGCAAAACCAATCCTTGCCGGCGGATCATCCGTGGCTGGCTTTGCCCGCCGGAAGCGAAGTTATTACCCGGCAGGTTTTACTGCGCGGAAAGTACAGCGCGACGATTTATGCGTATGCGGTTTCGCTGCTGGCTCCGCAACGATTGCCCGAAACCTTGTTGCGCGATCTGGCCGTTGAACCCTCGGGAATCGGGCGCGTCCTGCTGAACAGCCGGATCGAAAACCGCCGGGAAATTTTATGGTACGGGCGGGAACAGATTGCCAATCTGCCGGAAACCATAGAGCAATACACCGGCAACGATTTTCTGAGTCGCACCTACCGAATTCTGGTTCACGGCCAACCCGTGATGTTGATTAGCGAAAAGTTCCCGTGCGCATACTAACCGCTTGGTGGGGCAGGTTGGTAAACTGTTCCACCGCGAGATGCTGTGCCTGATGGGACAGGTTAAGAACCTGTACCACCACTCAACAACAAAAAATTAACTTGAAAG
>CAZRXE010000470.1:0-14948 GCA_964603695.1 uncultured Heliomicrobium sp. | reverse complement strand
CAACCGCCGTCAGGATGCCGTTCAATTGCCAGCCGCCAACCAGCCAATGACTGCGCAGCGGCAGGTCGTAACTGAAATTGGCCGACAGATTGTGTCGGGCGTCGAAGTCCGACAAGCCGCGATGGAGTTTCAGGTTGTACGGATCAGCGGCGCGCGCCGCGCCGTTGGCAAATTCGACGCGCGCCAGTGAACTCGATCCTTCATCAATTGATTTCGAGAAAGTGTAAGACACCTGCGCTTGCAAGCTTTTGTTCATCCGCGCCAGCAAACCCAACTGCAACGAATGGTAAAACGATTGCGCGTCGGCGACTTTGCGGCGGATGTTGGAAAAGTTCGGATTGCGCCGCTGCGGATTGTTGACCGGCGCGAACAGCAAACCATCGGGCGTCAACGGAATGGCTGTGTTGAAATCCGTGTCGCGCCACAAGTGAACGCCGCGCGAGCCTACGTAAGCCGCCGTCAGCAACATTTTCCCGGCCAGTTCGCGCTGTACGTTCAAATTAAAATGCATGACGTAACTTTGCTTCGGCTCGAATTCCAGCGCCACTGTGTCCGTTTGCCCTTGCCCGCCGGCCAGCAGCGGGAAGACGTTCGGAAATGGCGCGTTTTGGATTCTGACTTGTTTGAAATAGGGTGGATGGCGAAAAAGTATGGTGCTGTAAATCGAGTAAAGCAGTTGCTCGTAATACAACCCGAAGCCTCCGCGCACAGCCGTTTTGCCCGCGCCGCCGGTCAGGCGTTTCAACCAACTTTCGCGAAAGTCAGGACTGAAAGCGAAACCCACGCGCGGCGAAAAGTTTTTCAAACTCGGATTGCGAAAGAACGGATCGCCCGGCGTCGAAGCCGCGTCGCCGACGTTGCGTAGATTGGCGATTTTGCCGTCCACCTCAGTCGGAACTGTGATGAATTCATGGCGCAAGCCCAGATTGAGCGTCAGGTTTTGGCGCGCCTTCCAATCGTCTTGCAGGTAAAAGCCGTAAAGTCCTTGCCGCAGATGTCGCACGGTGTCGTCCTGTCCCGGCGCAAGTCCGACGAAATCGCGCGAACGGCCCAACAGGAAATCGGAAAAAGTATTGATCGTGAATTCGCCGCGATTGCGCGAAGATGAATTTCCGGCAATGCGGAAGTATTGCAGGTTCGCGCCGGCTTTCATCAGGTGAGCGCCGCGCGCAAAGGAAAGGTCATCGCTGATTTGCGTGGTGTTTTGCAGAAAGCGGCGCGGCGTATTGCGATCCGCGCCGAAACGTTTGAAGCCGCTGACGGCTATGGTTCCGACCACCTGACCCGGAATGAACGCCAGGTCGCGGTATTCGTTGACCGGCGCTGGGTCTTCCAATGGTTCAGTGCGATTCAGCGCGTAACGAAAACTGTTGACCACGCTGCCGCTGAAAATCCGCGTCTGGCCGAGCGTGAAAAACTTCTGGCCGTTCTGCCCACGGTTCGGAAATTCCGGGAAGGTTTCCGGATTCAAAAACAAAATGTCCGAATCGTTTTGCATGTAGCGGACAAAAGCTGAATTGCGTTCGCTGAAATTGTACTCCACGCGCCCGTTGTAAGTGTCAATGTTCGACGGCTGTTTGAATTGCGTGATGAAGGTGGATTTTTCGCCGGTTGGACTGTCAATCGTTGGCAACGGAATCAATTGCAGATAAGGCACAACCGCCGGATTCACCGTTTGCCCGGTGGGCAAAAAAGCTCCGCGTCGCGCCACCAGACTCGGAACCGGTTCAACCACGGTCAAGCCCAGGCGTTCGCGCAAACCTTCGTAGCTGCCGAAAAAGAAAAGACGATTTTTGACGACCGGGCCGCCCAGCGCACCACCGAATTGATTGCGTTTGAATTGCGGTTTGGCCAGATCGAAAAAGCTGCGGGCGTCAAGCGCGCTGTTGCGATGGAATTCAAACAGACTGCCGTGGAATTGATTCGTGCCGGAGCGCGTGGCGATGTTGAACACGCCGCCCGCCGCGCGGCCGTATTCGGCGCTGTAAGTGTTGGTCAGCACGGTAAACTCTTCTACCGATTCGATGCCGCTGACCAAACCTTGCGCTCCTGCTGCGCTACGACCTTGCGCATCCATGATGTCAGTGCCGTCGAGCAGAAAAACGTTTTGCGAACTGCGTGCGCCATTGATGGAAAGTTTCGCGCCTTTGCCGGCTTGAATGTCGTTTTGGTCGCTGCGCGCCTGCGTCGCACCGGTTTGCAACAGAATGAGTTGGGAGAAGTCGCGGCCATTCATAGGCAAATTTTCAATTTGCCGCCGCGTCACCAATTGACCAACCGCTGCCGTGCGAGCTTCGATGGAAACAGGCGAATCTTCGGCCGCCACGGTCAAACTTTCGTTCACGTCGCCGGGCAGCAGAATCAAATCGGCATCGGCGTTTTGCCCGACACTTAATTCCACCAGCAGACGCGCGGGCTTGAAACCGGCGGATTTGGCCAGGATTTCGTGCCGGCCACGTTCCAGCGCCGGGAAGGCATAACGTCCGCGGTCGTCGCTGACGGTTTCGCGCGTTTGATTGGTGGCCAGATGGCGCAGGCTGACGGCAACGCCTGCAACCGTCGCGCCGGAAGTATCTTTGACAACTCCCGACAAACTGCCGCCGACGTTGGCCGCCGGCGCGCTGAGGTTGATGGCAAAAAGCAGTGCCAGTTTGAAAAAGAACCGAATCGCACGGGTGTTCATCTTTAACCTCTCATAGGTAAAGCTGTCCTCCGGGACTTGAGGGAGTTCGTTTATTTTGCCGGTTTGAATTGGAGCCAGTGAGGCGGGGTCAGGTTTGGGGCGTGGGCATAATAGGATTCGCTCAGCTTGGTACGCAAGGCCTTATTTGACCTTATCCCGTCAAGCTTGTGTGCTTTTTCAGGAAGGCTTGTCGAAAATCGAATGTAAGGAACGCCGATCAAATATCCCTCCGAATAAAATTTTGCCGAACTGGCTTTGCAAAATATTCCAGCGCAGATAAAAATTGCGATCACTCAATTTCTACAAATCTTAAACAAAGCGGTATTGAACATAACTTGCGTAAGGCGGCATCGGTGCGCCGAAGACAGTCCTTCGGAGTCACAGAAAGTGCCGGTTCGGAAATCATCGTCACACTGCGTGTACAGTAAGGAGTCTTTTGAATGTCAGGTCATCAAGCAACTGAAGAAAACAATTCGGAGCGGCGGTCGTTCCTGGGCGCGATTGCAGGATTGATCGGCGCAGGAATCACCGCCGTGATGGGCATCACGATTGGACGTTTCGCTGTTGCGCCCGCCTTTCCCTCCGGCGTGGCTGCGGACTCCAAAAACTGGACGGACCTCGGTCCGCTCTCAGGTATTGAAGAAGGCAAGCTGGTCAAGAAAAGCATCATCGTTTCCCAGGAAGCCGGCTGGGGACAGTTCAATTCTCAAAAAGCGGTTTGGGTCATCCGAAAAGGCGATCAAGTGACGATCTTTTCCGCCGTCTGCCCGCATCTGGGCTGCACCGTCAACGCCAAAAACGAAGCCTTCGTTTGCGCCTGTCACGACAGCAAATGGGATGTGGCCGGCAACGCGCAGGGCGGCCCGACGCCGCGCGGACTGGATTCGCTGGAACACAAAATCGAAGGCGACGCGCTGAAAGTGCGCTATCAGGAATTCAAACAGGGCATCGCGCAAAAGGAGGTCTTGGGCTGATATGGCTAACAACTCAAAAGCCGGCAACTCAAAAGTCGGACAGTTGATTGATTGGGTGGACGAACGCACGGGCGTCAAGGCGCTGACCGACGAAGCCTTGAACGAACCGATTCGCGGCGGCGCGCGTTGGGCGTATGTCTTCGGCAGCGCCTTGCTCTTTCTGTTCGTGCTGCAAGTGGTGACGGGAATCGCACTGTCGCTTTATTACGTGCCCACCGCCGACCACGCGCACGCCAGTGTTGCCTATATTCAAAAAGCGCTGCCCGGCGGCGCGTTGCTGCGCGGAATTCACCATTATGGTTCCAGCGCGATGATTATCGTGGCCGTGCTGCATCTGGCGCAGACCTTCTTTTACGGCGCTTACAAACAAAAACGCGAATTGGTCTGGGTGGTCGGCGTCGTGATGCTACTGATTATTTTGGGATTCGGCTTCACGGGCTATCTGCTGACCTGGGATCAAGCGGCTTACTTCGGCACGAAAGTCGGCACTTCGATTGCGGGCGAAATTCCCGTAGTCGGTTCGGTTCAACAGAAAATCATGCTCGGCGGCGCGGATTTAACGACGGTCACGCTGTCGCGCTTTTTCACCACGCACGTATTTCTGCTGCCGCTGACGCTGGCCTTGCTGGCCGGATTGCACGTGGCCTTGTTCCGCAAGGCAGGCCCCGCCGGCCCCTACCACACAAACGACGACAAGAAAATTGACCGCTTCTTTCCGCGTCAGGTGTTCATGGATTCCGTGGCAATGCTGGTGGTGTTTGTGACGCTGGTGTATCTGGCGCTGAAAATGCCTGCCGAACTCGGTCCCGTGGCCGATCCGTCATCGGATTATCTGGCGCGTCCGCCGTGGTATTTCATGCCGCTGTTCCAGTTGCTGAAGTATTTCCCCGGCAGCCTGGTCATCATCCCGACGGCTATTTTGCCGGCGGTGATTTTCGGCGCGTTGTTCCTGCTTCCCTTTCTGGATCGCAAAGCCGAGCGCAATCCGTTCAGACGTCCGCTTGCCAGCCTGACGTTGATTTTGATTTTGGCCGGCGCGGGCGGCTTGATCTGGTTGGCCAAGCATCAAGATCGTACCAATCCCGAAGTCGCCGGAAAGCTGAAAAAGCAGGAAGAAGAAATGCACGCTTTCTTCAAGGAACCTTTCAAACCGCAAGTCATCGGTGCAACCGTGGCCGGGGCCGCACCCGCCGGAGCCGCCGGAGCCGCGCCGAAAGCGTACCTGGAAAGTTGCAGCGATTGTCACGGCACGGGCGGACAAGGCGAATCCGACATGGGGCCGACGCTGATCGGCCTGCAAAACAAACCCCAGCGCACCAAAGAAGACTTGTTGAAAATTCTGGACGACGCGCGGGCTTATGGCTTGCAGAAACCCATGCCGCCCAGCTTCCCGGACCTTTCCGCAGAAGATAAAAAAGCCATCGTCGAATGGATGGTAAACTTGAAATAACCCCTTTGATTTGCCTTTGATTTGATTACTTCCCGGAACAATTCCGGCATTACATTTAGGAGACAAAAACAAGAATGAACTCTTTCAGTAAAACTAAAATGATTCTGGTGTCATCGGCGCTGACGGCGGCGCTGCTGGCGTTGACTGTCGGATCGAGCTTTGCCACCGCGCCCGCCACGATGCAAAACGCGGCGGCCATTTACACTGAGAAATGCGCCAAGTGCCACGGCGCGGACGGCAAAGGCGCGGAGAAATTCAAAAAACAAGGCGTCAAGGACTTCACCGACGCCAAATGGCAAAAAGCCAACACCGACGCCAGAATCACCGCCGACATCAACAACGGCAAGGGCGATTTCATGCCCGCCTGGAAAGGCAAATTGAAACCGGCGGAAATCACCGCGCTGGTCAAACACATCCGCAGTTTTGGAAAGAAGTAGCCGCTCGATTGGAAATCGAGCTTGAATTATGAACCGGCAGGAAGCAATGCCTTCCTGCCGGTTCACGCTTATCGGCGGGAGTTGTGAATGTGGGACAGGCTTTCGTCTGTCCACAATGAAGACAGGCGAAAGCCTGTCCCACCACTTCGAAGGAGATCACCGATGGAAACTCTCTGGCAGGATTTGTGGTTCGGCATTCGGTCGCTGGCGAAAAAGCCCGGCTTTACGGCAGTCGCAGTGTTGTCGCTGGCGATTGGCATCGGCGCAAACAGCGCCATTTTCAGCGTGACGAACGCGTTGCTGCTGCGGCCTTTGCCTTACAAAGACGCCGAGCGACTGGCCATTCTCTGGAATCGTTCGCCGGGTCTGGGCGTGGCGCAGGATTGGTTTTCGCCCGCGCAGTACTGGGACGTGAAAACGCAAAATCACGTCTTTGAACAAACTGCCGTGACCATCGGCGGCAGTTTCAATCTGACAGGAACCGGCAATCCCGAACACGTAGATGGCGCGCGCGTTTCTTCCTCGCTGTTTCCGCTGCTGGGCGCAAACGCGCTGCATGGTCGAGTCTTTTCCGCCGAGGAAGACACTCCCGGCAAAGCGCAATCGGTCATCCTCAGTTACGGTTTCTGGCAGCGACGCTTCAGTTCCGACGCCGGCGCGGTCGGCAAAACGTTGGCGCTAAACGGCACTAACTTCAGCATCGTCGGCGTCATGCCGCCGGGATTTTCGTTGACCAAAGAGGTGATGCTGACGGTCAACGCCATCGAACGCGCGGATGTGTTGTTGCCTTTGCCGATGGGCGAAAACGCGCGCACCAATCGCGGCAACGAAGATTTCAACATCTTCGCCAAACTCAAACCCGGCGTGACAGTCGCCCAAGCGCAAGCCGATATGGATTTGCTGACGGCGCGATTGCGGCGGGACTTTCCCGCCAACTATCCGCCGAACAGCGGACTGACTTTCAGCGTCGTGCCTTTGCTTCAAGAAGTCGTCGGCGAGATCAGCCGTTCGTTGATGATTTTGTTCGGCGCGGTCGGTTTCGTATTGCTGATTGCCTGCGCCAACGTCGCCAATTTGCTGCTGGCGCGCGCCGCTGTCCGGCAAAAAGAAATCGCCATCCGTGCGGCAATGGGCGCAAGCCGCTTGCGATTGATTCGGCAGATGCTGACCGAAAGCACCGTGCTGGCGGGCTTGGGCGGCGCGGTCGGCGTGCTGTTCGCGGTTTGGGCGGTCAAAGCGATGCGCGTGTTCGGCCCGGAAAACATTCCGCGCCTTGACGAAATTTCGATTGACGGGCGCGTGCTGGCTTTCACCTGCGCGACGGCTTTGTTGACAGGGATTTTGTTCGGCCTGGTTCCGGCGCTGCGGACTTCAAAAGTGGATTTGAACGATGTGCTCAAGGAAGGCGGGCGCGGCACATCCGGCAGCCGCCATCAAAAAACGCGCAAGCTGTTGGTCGTCGCCGAAGTCGCGCTGTCGCTGATGCTGCTGGTCGGCGCGGGATTGTTGATTCGCAGCTATCGTCATATCTGGAACGCCAGCCCCGGCTTCAATCCCGACAACCTGCTTTCGCTGCGGCTGACCTTGCCGGCCTACAAATACGGCCCGCCCGAAGCCATCGGCAACTTCTACCGCCAATCGCAGGAGAAAGTCCGCGCCTTGACCGGCGTCGAATCCGTCAGTGTTAGTTATTCGCTGCCGATGAGTGCCGTCGCCTTCGCCTGGGAACCGATCACCGTCGAAGGCTACGTGCCGAAAGGCGGCGAAGCTTCGATCATTTCCAACACGCGCATTGTCGGCGCGAACTACTTCCGCACAATGCAAATTCCGCTGATACGGGGCCGCTACTTCAACGAATTCGACAAAAAAGGTTCGCAGGAAATTGCCGTTGTTTCCGAATCCACAGCCCAACGCTTCTGGCCGAATCAAGACCCCATCGGCAAACGCCTGAAACGCGGCAACGGCGAGAACTGGCTGACCGTGGTCGGCGTCATCAACGACGCCAAACAGTTCAGCGCCGAAAAAGAACCGCCCGTCACCGTCTACTACCCGCACGAACAATACCTGTCCAGAAATATGTTCATGCTCGTCCGCACCAAATCCGATCCGGCGCAATTGACGGCGGCAGTGACGCGCGAAATTCAATCGCTGGACTCGGACTTGCCGGTCTTTGACGTGAAAACGATGGAAGGACGCCTGCACGAATCATTGGCGCGGCGTAGGTTTTCGATGTTGCTGCTCGGCGTGTTCGCAGTGATCGCCGTGATGCTGGCGGCGGTGGGCATTTACGGCGTGATGGCTTATTCGGTGAATCAACGCACACACGAAATCGGCATTCGCCTGGCGCTCGGCGCGCTGCCCGCCAACATTCAAACCCTCGTGCTGCGGCAATCTTTGACTCTGGTTTCCGTGGGAATCGGTTTGGGCTTGGCGGGCGCGTTTGCGTTGACGCGGGCGATGGCGAGCCTGCTGTTCGGCGTTAGTGCGACGGATATTGTGACTTTTGCGCTGACGTCGTTGCTGTTGGGCGGCGTGGCAATGCTGGCTAGTTACCTACCGGCGCGGCGCGCGGCGAAAGTGGATCCGATGATCGCGTTGAGGTACGAATAACGAAAATGTGAGCGCACGCGGGGCCGCGTGCGCTCTCAGGTTTTATAGCTTTCAAGAAAAAGAAATATCGCGGCAACGGTAGCGCAACCTCGCCAAGGTTGCGCTGCTGGTTTGCCAAACCCTTGGTTGCCAACAAATCTTTACTCCACACCAACGCAACCTTGGCAAGGTTGCGCTACATTTCTTTTTCTTGAAGCCTATAGCTCACTTCACGAAATTCAAACCGTGCGGAATCGCCCACGGAATGACGTAGGCAAAGATCATAACAATCACGCCGACAATCGCCGCCAGCACTATGCTGTGCCACATGACGGCGCGCAGAATTTTGCCTTCGTTCCCGACTTGATTGGTGGCCGCCGTGGCCACGACGATGGATTGCGCGTCAATCATTTTGCCCATCACTCCGCCCGCCGAATTGGCCGACGCCATCAGGATCGGATCAATGCGCAACTGCTCGGCAGTGATTTTTTGCAAGCTGCCGAACAGCGCGTTTGAAGAGGTGTCGCTGCCCGTCAGCGCCACGCCCAGCCAGCCCAGGAAGGTTCCGAAAAACGGAAACAGCCAACCCGTCCGCGTGAAGGCCAAACCCAGCACGGCGTCCATGCCCGAATACCGCGTGACAAACCCAAGTCCCAGCATGCAAACAATCGCCAGCACGGCAAAGCGCATTCGCCGCAAGGTCGCCAGAAAAAGGCGTAGGAGTTTGGCGGGCTTCAAGCCCAGCAGCAGCCCGGAAACCAGCGCGGCCAGAAACGCCGCCGTGCCGGTCATCGTCAGCCAGTTGAAATCGTAGCGGGCGGCTTCAGGGGCGCGGTCTGCGACGACGGGTTTGTCGCGGTAAACCTGCCCGTGCAACAGCGGAACATCCCAACCCGGCGGCCCCGGACGCGGCTTGCCGTCAGGCAGCGTGACGGCGAAAGACGGTGTGGTGGCGCGGTTGAGTGTTCCTTTGATCGAAGGCAAACCCCACAGCAAAACGAAAACTGTCAGAATCAGAAACGGCACCCACGCACGAAAGACTTGCGCGCGCGTGTAGTGTTTATGCTCCGGCTGACTGGCGGCGGCTTCGTGTTTGAAGCGCCAGATCGTTTTGGGCTTCCAAAATCGCAGAAAAATCAGCATCGTCAGCAAACATCCGGCAGCCGAAGCGATGTCCACCAAGTTGCTGTCCACGAAGTTCGACCACAAAAACTGCATGATGGCGAACGACACGCCGCAGACCAGAATTGCCGGCAAGACTTCCACAGTCGCGCTCCACGATGACATCACGCGCACCAACCAGAACGGCACAATCATGCTGGTGAACGGCAGAATGCGCCCGGTCATCGCAGACAAATCCGCCAGCGGCAAACCAGTCACCGCCGCCAGCGTATGCAACGGCGTGCCGATGGAACCCCAGGCCACCGGCGCTGTGTTTGCAATCAGGTTCAAGATGGCCGCGTTGAACGGATCGAATCCCAGCCCGATCATAAACGCGCCTGAAATCGCCACCGGCGCGCCGAAACCCGCGCAGCCTTCGACAAACGCGCCGAACGCGAACGCCACCAGCAAAGCCTGCAAGCGCCGGTCTTGCGAAATCGCCGCGACCGAATCTTTCATAATCTCGAACTGGCCGGTTTCAACCGAGATGTCGTACAAAAACACTGCCGCCACCACGATCCATGCGATCTTCAATCCGAAGGCCGCGCCGAACACAAAACTCATCAAAGACATCGCCGCCGGCATCGTGAACACTGCGCTGGCCAGCACAATGGCCAGTCCCGCGCAGATCATCGCCGCCCATTGCGGAGCCATGCCGCGCACGGCCAGCAAGTAAAACAAAATGATGATGGGAATGGCGGCAACCAAAGTGGAAAGCGGCCACGAATGGAGGGGATCGTAAAGTTGTGTCCATTGCATGGCCGCGCACTATAACGGTAGGCTCAAATTCTGTAAAACTTTCAGGCCGTCAATTTCCTGAAGCCGCCGCTTTTGCCGGTTCGAGTTCGACTTTGAACGCGACTTTGGCTTTTTCCCACCGCAGTACGACATTGGCCGAAGTCTGCGACAGAACTTCAAAACTGTAATTCAAATACTCCTGATGGTCGGCGGTTCCGGGTTTGACGTTGACCTTCAGCACGTCGAATTCAGGGTTGTAGGAAAAGTGGCCCCACTGCTCCGTCACCTTGTTGAAGATAACCGTCCACTCATTTTCCGTCGGAATCATAAACAGAGTGTATCTGCCTGCCGGAAGCCTCTGGCCTTCGATCAACACGTCGCCGCCGAAGCGAATCATCGTCGCTTCGTTCGCACCCGCGCGCCACAAACGGTTGTAAGGCACAAGCCCGCCCCAGACAGTTCGTTTGTTGAGTTGCGGACTGCCGTAAGTGATTGAAACTTCCGATGCGCCGATGGCCTGCATCACGGCGGCGCGCGGACTGGGGCGGGCGGCGAGTTCGCGCGCGGCTTTTTTGCCTTCGACGGGTTTGCCGGTCAGAAAAGCTTCGAGCGCGGCATCGAATTCTTTCGGCGCGTCTTCGCTAACGTAAGCGCGCGTACTCTGGAACGGAGCGATGGTCAGCGGAATCGCAGGGTATTTCATCTTCAGTTCGTTCCACTGGCCGAGTCCGGGGCCGCCTTGCCCGGGCGAGTTGTCATCGTGAATGGCCGGAATGGCCAGGACGGGAACGTTCAAATGTTTGAAGGCGGGCAGCAAATCCAGCGAAAACAGTTCCGTGTTGTAACGCGCCGCGCGCGGGTCTGAATTAACCGCCGCGCTGATGGCCATCGCGCGTGCGCGTTCCAGATTGTGCAGACTTCCGAAAAACTGTCCGAGCTGGGCCGGAGGCAAGGCTTTGATTCTGGCTTCGGCGGCTTCGCGCGAAGGCAGCATCACCGGCAAAAACTCTCCGATCATGCCGGTTGCGCCGGGCTGTTTGGTCAAGACCTCTGCACGTTCGGCCAATGTCGCGGGAAAATCAGGATTGGCCAGCGAGCGAAAAGGCATATAAACCGCGCCGTCCAGCAACACAGCCGCGCGAAATTTCTCCGGCTGTTCCAGCACCAACTGCGCAGCCAGATAGGCGCTGCCACTCGATCCGACAATCACTGGTTTGCTCAGATTGTTTTTGGCCATCAACTCCAGCACACCTTTTTTGACGCCGTTGAGCCACGGCGTGCCGCTCAGGTCGAGCGTGTCCGGTCTGGGTGGTGCGGGCGTTCCGCCGTAACCGGGCAACGTCACGGCATACATCGTGTAACGGTCGCCGTTGCGTTCAATGAAGCTTTGGTACATCGAACCGTCCGTGCGAATGTCGGCCAGCAAAATCAACGTCACCGGCCCGCGCCCGTGTTTTTCCACACGGCCAAGTTGTCCGAGCGGCGTTGCGCCCGTCACCGGTTTTGAATTCGGATCGGTCACCAGACGATGCAACGACGCGCCATTGTTTTTCCCGAATCCCACCAGCATCTGTTCCGTCGGTTGCGGCGTGGTGCCGGCGGCGCGAAATAGAATTTTAGCGAATTCCGTCAACGCGGCCTGACGGTCTTCCAGCGAAGTGGTGGGCGAATGCACTTTCACGCGCAATTCGGCCAGACGGGCTTTGTCTTCGGCGGAAAACCTCGATTCGTAGCGGAAGTATTTGGCGTATTGCTCCACCCAGGATTTGGCCTCGGCCAAATCCTGGGCCGCGCCCGCGACGGCGGCAACAGCCAGCAGGAACGCGCAAAGCAGCGCGCGCAAACAGACATAAACTTTCGGCATAACAGCCTCCTTTGGGGTTTTGATGATGAATGGAGATCAGGCGATATTGCCTTTCCGCCGCCCTTACGCCGAGGCCGAAAGCGAAGATGCAGGTTTGAAACGAAGCGGTAGGAATTTGAAACGAAGCGGCTCGCCGTTGCAGCGAACCGCCGGGAAGTAACGCAACTATAACGATTGGCCGAACAGCATCGAAAGTTTATCGCGGTAACTGCGGCTCAGTCGAAGCTGCGTGCCGTCCTGCAAAACCACTGCGTATTCGCCATGCGATTGCGGCAGCAGTTCGCGTATGCGGTCGCGGTTGATGATGGTCGAACGGTGTATGCGCAGGAAGGTTTGTTGATCGAGCTGGCTTTCGAGCGCGCTCATCGTTTCGCGTAGCAAATGCGATTGACGCCCGGTGTGCAATCGCGCGTAACAGCCTTCGGCTTCGATCCAGTCAATTTCCTCTGTTTTGACGAACAGCACGCGCCCGCCGGATTTCACCATCAACTGCGACAGTTTGCGCGGCTCAGCGTCAGCAGGTGGCCGGTTGCCGGGGAATTCTTCCAGCAGCGCCAGCATGCGTTGGCTGAGTTCGTGCATCCGGTTGCGTTCGATTTGCGCTTTGGCCCAGCCCAGTGCCTTTTCAAAACGTTCGTCGTCGAAAGGTTTGAGCAGGTAATCCAGCGCGTGGCATTCAAACGCGCGAACGGCGTATTGATCGTAAGCCGTGACGAACACGATCACCGGCAGGCAGGCAGCATTGATACCTGCGGCGATGGACTTGACCAAACCGAAGCCGTCCAGGTCTGGCATCTGCACGTCTAGAAACACCAGGTCGGGTTGTTGCTGCTCAATCTGCGTGACGGCGTCCCTGCCGTTGGCGCATTCGCCTGCAATTTGAAATTCGCGCCTACCGCGCAGCAGGTTGCGAATGCGCGTGCGCGCCAACAGTTCGTCATCCACAATCAATGTGCGAATCGGTTCCATCGCTTACCCCTCGGTTCCGACGACAAAAGGAATAGTCATTTTCACCAGCAATCCGCCTTCTGCCACGTTTTCAATGTCCAGGCGATGCGCATTGCCGTAAAGCTGTTGCAGGCGCGAGCGCGTGTTGGCCAGCCCTATGCCGTCCTTGCCGAATTCGCCCGCGACAATGCCAGGCCCGTCATCGCGCACGGATAACTCCAAATGGCCATTGTGCCGCGTGGCGCTGATTTCGATTTTGCCGGCGTCGGAAAGCGGCGCGATACCGTGACGAATGGAGTTTTCGACGATGGGTTGCAGGATCAGATTCGGTACGCGGGCTTCCAGCGTTTCCGGTTCGATGCGCAATTGCACGGTCAATCGGTCTTGAAAGCGAATTTGTTCGATTTCCAAATACCGCTCCAGCGCATCGAGTTCCTGCCGCAGGGGGACTTCCTGCCGACCTGCGTTTTCCAGTGTCAGCCGCAGCAATTCGCTCAGCCGCGCGATCATTCGCCGCGCCGCTTTCACGTCTTCATCCATCAAGGCCGAAATCGCGTGCAGCGTGTTGAACAAAAAATGCGGATGCAACTGCATTTTCAGCGCCTGGAGTTGCGCTTCGACCAGCATCGCTTGCAGCCGCGAGGCTTGAAGCTGCTGTTCGCGGAAGCGACGGTAATATTCGACGGCGTACCCCGCACCTAGAATCGCCCAGTACGTGATAAAACTGATGGGAAGCCGAGCAACAAAACGCGAAAGAAAAATGAATGAAAGAGAATGACCTTCGCGTTGCAGCGGTTCGATCAAACTGAACAGCGACAGCGCCGACAACGTCAGCACTGCATCAAAACAAAAGGTCAGCGCCAGATGCACTGGCACCGACCGTTTCCAATTTCGCCGTTCCAGCGGAAGCTTCTGCCCCGCCCACAAAATCGGCGGAACCAGCAAGGCCATCGGATACCAGACCATTGCCTGTTCCAGCAGCGTCCGCCACCAGGAGAACCCCCTCTCGCGCGGAAACATGCCTAGCGAATAACTTAAGTAAGCCGCCGTTGAACTGATGACGATAAACTGTGTGCAAACCGCCAGGCTCACGGCCCACTTCGACCAACCGCGACCGACTGTCGCTTCGCCGCCGACTTCGTTTTTTTTGTGGATGAAATCCGGTTTGGACATTCGCCGACAAGCTACGACTGCAGCGGGCCTTTTGTTTCTTCAGAGAATTGGGATCGGCAGTCTGTTCCGTGGCGAAGCCGAAGCCGAGAGCGGTCACACCAGTTTCGCGCTCAGATGAATTTCCGTTCCGGCCAGCGCCTTTGACACCGGGCAATTTTGCTTGGCATCCAGGGCGTTTTTCTGGAAGGTCGCATCGTCAATGCCGGAAATTTCAGCTTCGGTTTCCAGATCAATCCGTGTGATCGAAAAACCGTCGCCGACTTTTTCCAGCCTGACTTTGGCGGCGGTGTGAATGCGCGTGGGCGTGATGCCTGCGCGGGACAATTGCGCGGTCAACGCCATCGTGAAACAGCCAGCGTGCGCCGCGCCGATCAGTTCTTCGGGATTGGTCGCGGCTTGCCCTTCTTCAAACCGGGACTTGAATGAATACGGTCCATCAAATGCACCGCTGCCAACGGCCAATCGCCCGCTGCCTTCGATCAGATTTCCTTTCCATTCAGCTTCTGCTTTATGTGTCGGCATAAATCTCCTTTTGTTTTGCCTGATTGAGTTCTGTCGCGCTTCAATGGTGAAGAAGCCTTTGTGCCCTATACGTTCAGAGCGCTACCAGGGCAGTGTCTGCCCCAGATGAAAGTATCCGCCGGTCGGACCGTCTTCCCGCAACAATGCCAGCGTCACCGAAGTTTTTGCTCCTTCGGTAATCTCCAGCGGCGCTTCATCGCCGCCCATATCCGTTTTTACCCAGCCGGGATGCGCGGCGTTTACCTTGATCGGCGTGTCTTTCAATTCGTTGGCGAGATTGACGGTGAACATATTCAGCGCTGCTTTCGAAGCGTTGTACGCCGAGCCGGAACTGGCTGACCCCGCAATCGGCGACTTGGGATTGGAATGCATGGCGAGCGATCCCAGAATGCTGGTCAGATTGACGATC
>CAZRXE010000469.1:0-2443 GCA_964603695.1 uncultured Heliomicrobium sp. | reverse complement strand
GTTGGTCAGGAAGGATTGATGGTTATTTTTCAGGTTCTGCCGCTGCGAAGCCGAGCCGATGGCGCGATCCAATTTCGTCGCGTCAATCGCGTCCAGACGCTCGATGGCGTAGCGGAAACTGAAGATGTCGCTGTCTGAAGCTTTCCAATCGCCGCGCGCCAATCCCAGCAAATCATTGAGCGGCGCGGGCGCAAAGCTCCGGCGAATCTGCCGCGCCGCCACATCCCGCTGCCCAACGAGTACCGCACCGTCCTGATTGCGATACTCGAACGCGCCAAACCACCAGGCTTTTTCTTTCTTCAACGGGCCGCCCAAAGTCGCCGAGTACTGTTGCCTGTCGAACGGCGGTTTGGGATTACTTCGGTCAAAGGTCGCGGGCAAGCCCTGCAAGCGCCGGTCGCGTTCAAAGAAGGAAAACGATCCGTGCAGATCGTTCGTGCCTGATTTGGTGACGACATTGATGACTGAGGACGCTGATCTTCCAAGTTCTGCCGAATAACGATTCGTAGCGATTTGAAATTCCTGCACGGCGTCCTGCGAAACGTTCAGCAACGGCCCGCCCACCGCATCGTCGTTGTTGTCCGTGCCATCAATCGTCACGTTGCCGCCGCGCCCAAGCTGTCCGGCAGAAGAAATGATGACGCTGTTGGTTTTGGTCGGATCAAAATTCGGCGCAGGACTATTGCCGGGAACGAGCAGCGCCAGTTCCAGGAAGTTGCGGCCATTGAGCGGCAGGCTCCCAATAGTTTTTTGGTCAATTACGCCGTCAACAACGCCTGAAGTCGTATTGACCAGTTGACTGTTGTCGCTGCCGTCGAGTGTGATTAATTCCTCCGGGCCACCGGCTCTCATTGTTTGATCGAAGACGGCGTGTTGACCAACACGCAAAAGTAATGATGCCTGGTAATGAAAGTTGAACCCTTTGGCGTCAATCCTGATTTGATATTCTCCGGGCGGAAGAGCCGAAAATGTGTAAATGCCTTCCCCGTTGGTGGTCGCTTCACGTTTCACTGAAGTGAACTGCTGCGTCAACGTTATCTGTGCGCCGACAATCACCGCGCCGGTTGGATCGGTAACGCGCCCACTCAACGTAGCTGTCGCCGCCGTTTGCGCAGCAGCGGCCAGGACAAAACACGACAGCAGGTAAAGCGTCGCCGCTGCCAGAAAAACTCTACGCATTGTTGAGGACTCCTTGTTGAAAACTGATTGTGAGGAAGAGGTTTACGGCGCCAGCAACGTCATAATCTCCGTCTGATTGGCCAGAATGATTTTTTGATTGTTCAGCACATCTTCCGAAAGCATAGGTGGTGATCTCCTGTAACGGCTAAAAAGCCGGTGTGATTTTGTTGATTCACTCTCCCAGCAAAGCGAACGAACTCTCTCGTCGAGTTTTGATGTAATGATGAATAAGGAAATGTCTGTATTTACTTAGGCAATTGCGTTGCCATAGACCGCCGCGAACTTTTGCCGCTGGAGAATTCATTGACTGATAAGAAGTTGGAGTTTTTTGGCCAGGAATCAGGCAGGAGGGCAAGCTCAGCCGGCTCGAACGAAATATCACGAACTCGCGATATTTCGTGTCAGATATGCGAAATATCACGAGCCATCCATTGTGAGATCACTCGAAATTTTCAATCCCAGCTTTTTCATCCGGCTGCGAAGCGTGGAAGATGGTAAGCCCAGAATTTCCGCTGCCCCCTGCGGGCCGGAAATTCGGCCTTTGGTGTGTTCGAGGATTTTGCGGATATGCGCCCGCTCGTTTTCCGCCAGGGTAATTAACTGCGGCGGGTGGCCGTTGAATAAAGCGGAAACCACTCGTGACGATTTTGAAGCGCTCGACTCCTCATTGACCGAAACGGCAGATTCCAGGTTGATGTCGGGCAATGTGAGCTTCAAGACATCAGTTTCGGCGGTCAGGATGGAGCGCTCGACCAGATTTTCCAGTTCGCGGATGTTGCCGGGCCAGCGGTAAGACTCCAGCGCCTGCAACGATTGCGCGTGGATGGAGTTGATCACGCGGTTGAATCGCGTGCTGTACTTTTTGACGAAATGTCGCACCAGCAGCGGAATGTCTGTAGTGCGTTCACGCAATGGCGGCAGGGTAATGGGAAAAACATTCAGACGGTAAAACAGATCGGCGCGAAATTTTCGTTCGCTGACCAATTGTTCCAGCGGCTGATTGGTGGCGGCGATAATGCGGACTTTGACGCGCACGCTTTTGGTGCTGCCCAGCCGTTCAAACACGCCGGTTTGTAACACGCGCAAAAACCGTCCTTGGGTTTCCAGCGGAACCTCGCCGATTTCGTCCAGAAAGATCGTGCCGCCGTCGGCCAGTTCAAAGCGTCCGGGTTTGCGCTGAGCTGCGCCGGTAAACGCGCCTTTTTCATAGCCGAACAATTCGCTTTCGATCAAGCCGGCAGGGAGCGCCGCGCAATTAACGATG
>CAZRXE010000468.1:0-6562 GCA_964603695.1 uncultured Heliomicrobium sp. | reverse complement strand
GTTTGTTGATGATAAGACCAGCGAATCAGTTTTTGCCGTCGAGCGAAGCAGCAGGTGACCACATAACCATTCCATTGCAGCGGATTGCTTAAAACCTGAGCAATCTTTTCCTGGTGGCGGCGCGGCAACAACCGTGTCTGTGTTGTCCCGCTGATTTCCAGCGCGCATTGTAAATCCGGCAACCAGTAATCGGCCCGCTCGCCTTGTCGCGTCACACGCATTCGACCACGCGGAGCGAAACGCGCAGAAATCAACGCAGCCATCGCAACAGCGGCGCGTTCGACAATTGAATTTGATTGTTCCGTATCCAACACACGCCGCGCCTTGAAAGCGGTCAAATCATTCCACGCCACGCGCAACAACAAATCCGGCTCATCAATCAATCCCGGCAGTTTGAGTTCCTCGCACTGAAGGACAAACTCGCAGGGCGGGACGGCCTGACGGCTCATTAATGCCACAGCCATCACCGCGCAATGCTCCAGATACAGATTTGGATGCGCGGTGATGATCTCCTCAATGGCGCACTCAATCGTCTGCATAGTGCTCCACCTTTGCTCTACCGATTGCGTTGATCGTTTCGATCACAATCTGGGCGCGGCAGGCTTATTCGGTTTATCCCAGGCATTCGCGCCCTTGACCTTCAGTTTGCGTTTGAAGACTTTGTCGCCGCAGGTCGCAAAAAGCGTATCGAGGTTTTCGCCGCCGAAGCTTAGATTTGAAATTCTGCCGTTCGGCGTGGGAATGATGACGTTGACGCGGCCTGCCTGATCGCAGACTTGAATGCCAAGCTTGCTGGTCACATACAGCCGTCCGTCACGATCCACACGCATTCCGTCGGCCTGACTGATGTCCGCCGTGTCGGCGACGTGCAGCCAGTAATATTGCTGTTTGAATTGCGGTGTGCCGTCGGCTTGCAATTGGTAGCTGTAAACCCAATGCGAGCGGTAATCAGCGACGTAAAGCAGCGTTTGATCCGGCGACAGCGTGATGCCGTTGGCGTATTTCACGCCGGTATCCACCACTTTCTTTTCGCCATTGGGTTTAATCAACCAGACATTGCTTTGTTCAACGGCGGGCACATTCGGTTCGGTGACGTAAATGTTGCCGTTGTTGGCCACGACGATGTCGTTGCCGCGAATGCCTTCGGCAACGACCGTGGCTTTGCCTGTGGCGTCATAGGCGACAATCTGCTGAATGCCGTTGACCGTGTACAAGCGACCGTCCGGCCCGAAAGCCTGCCCGCTGCCGCGGTTTGAGTTCGTGATGAAGTCTGTGATTTTGCCGTCCAGGCCGATTTTGAAAATCTTGTTGTTTGCGCCGTCGGTAAAGAACACTTCGCCTTTGGCGTTGACTGCCGGGCCTTCCGTAAAGCGATGGCCTTCGCTGACCAGTTGCCAGCCTTCGCCAGGAAGCAGAATGTCATTGAGCATTTGATTTTTCGACGTGCCGGGTTTGACCGGAGCGGGCCAGTCTTTCCAGAGCCAGCGCATCGCATCGGGAAAGAGCGCCGTGCCGTGGCGACCGTTGTGCGCGCCTTCGCCCCAGACGTGGCTGACTTCGTAACCCGAAAAAATCAGCGACCGTTCCATAGCCTGATTCGCCATCCACCAATCGCCGCCGTAAATGTTCAGATCGTTCGCGCCGTCCTGCAAAAACACTCGGATCGGCTTCGGTTCGTATTTGCGAATCAGCGTCGAATACTCGTGCCCGCCGCGCAAACCGACGTAAGTGCCGATGGTGCTGAACACTCGACTGAAAGCGTCCGGTCGTTCCCAGGCCGCCGTGAACGCGGCAATTGCGCCCGAAGACGAACCGCCGATGGCGCGGTCATTGCCGCTTTTCGACAAACGAATGGCGCGCCCGTCGCTGGTCTTTTTGGTTTCCACGTCGGGCAGGATTTCATCCACGATGAAGCGCGCGTAATTGTCGCCGAGGCCGTCGTATTCAAAGCTGCGATTGAAACGATCAAGCGCCGCGTTCGCATCCGCCGCGCGAACCTTGCCGTGCATCACGAAGACGCCGATCGTGACGGGCATTTCTTTTTTGTGAATCAGATTATCGAACACCACGGGCGCGTTCCATTGCACTCCGTCCTGATTGACGTAAACGCAGGCAGGTTTATCGGGCGAATACTGCTTCGGCACGTAAACCCAATACTCGCGCCAGGTGCCGGGAAAGATTTTGGAGTTTTCAAAAGTGAACTTCAGCACTTCGCCTTTGGGCACGCCGGGCTGCTCCTGCGAATCCGGGCTGACCGGATAAGTTTCCTGCGGCTGATTTGCCTGCGCGAATGCGACCAAAGCGACAAACAGCGAAAGGATTAGCGAAAGGATCGCGTGTCTTGATTTCATTGGGTTTGGTTTTCCTTTTCTTGAAGTTGGTACAGCGTCTTTGCGGGTTAGTTGAACTGTCAATTGCGCGCCCGGCAGTTACTGTTTCGTCGCCGGCGGATCAAATCCCAGCTTGGAAGCCGGCACGTCTTCATTCAATTGCGGGTTGTAAGTGGTGGTCGTCTCCGTCTCGAACTCGCCCTTGCCGTCGGGTTTGGTGACCTTCCTTTTTTCAAAAACCCGAAGCAGCACGAACCGTTGTTGATCCACCCAGAATGTAATGGGATTGCCACGAAAATCCAGACCTTCCAGCTTGTAGACATTCTGCTCGCCGATCTTTTCTTCTCCCAACAGTTTCAGTGCGGTCAGAGCTTTGAAGGGGTTAGCGCGCAGTTCCTCCGGCATCAGCATGCTCGGAACGGTCAGCGAAGCTTTGTTGGAAACCCCCGTCGCGCCTGAAACAGACATTGAGAACGAACGATCCGTGATGACGCCTGGACGAATAGACCACCAACTTTTCACCTCGTCGTTTTGCCGCCAAATGATGTATTGATCCCACTCTTCCTCTCCGCGCCGCGAACGAAACTCGAAACGAAAGGCGGCGGGACGAACAAACGCAGTTGAAAAAGGCAGCAGCGTCGTCCGCTTTCCTTTTTCATCCAAAAAGACCGCCCGTACTTCGCCCATATCCTGATAGGTTTTGCAGGCGGCGTAAGTGGAAAGCATGCGCTCCAGGATTTGCTGGGCGGAAGCTCCGTTGGTCTGCTGCGCGCTCGTCGAAGCAGCACAGAGCAACGCGAAAAAAGTAGTAGGCTGATGCACCGTTTCATCCGAATTCCCCTTTAGTATTCACCGCCAGAATCCTCAACGTATTTCTGGTGGCCTATACTTAATTGCTAAAACTTCATCTGCCGCGCCGCCAGATCTTTCATGATCTCTTCCGCGCCGCCGCCAATCATATAAACCTTCACGTCGCGATAAATTCGCTCGGCGCGTTCGCCGCGCATGTAACCCATTCCGCCCAAAATCTGCACGGCTTGATCGGCACAGAACTGCATGGTTTGCGTGGACAGGTTTTTCAACATGCAGATTTGTGCCACCAACAGATTGGCATCAGTCGTTTGATGTTCGGCGCGCCAGGTCAAGTCTTCCAGCCAGGCGCGCACAGCATCAATTTTCATTGCCATATCCACCAGTTTGTGGCGAATGACTTGGCGTTCAATCAGCGGTTGGCCGAAGGTTTTTCGTTCGCGTGCCCACGCCAAAGCATCTTCAAAACAGACTTTGGCAAAACCATAGGCACCTGCCGCCAGTCCCAGCCGTTCGGAATTGAAGTTGCGCATAATCAGCCGGAAGCCTTGATTTTCTTCGCCGATCAAGTTCGCCGCCGGCACACGGCAGTTTTCAAAATACAGGTGCGCAGTGTCCGAGACCCACCAGCCCATTTTTTTGAGCGGCGTGCGCGTCAAACCGGGCGTATTGCCTTCGACAAGCAAAAACGAAATGCCGCCCGCGCCTTTGTCCGCCGGATTGGTGCGCACGGCAACGGTCAGGTAATCGGCGCGAATGCCGGAAGTGATGAAGGTTTTTTCGCCGTTGACCATGTAATGATCGCCGCTGCGAATGGCCGTGGTTTTGAGCGAGGCGACATCCGATCCGCCCGCAGGTTCGGTCACGGCCAGGGCGGCGATTTTTTCGCCAGCCAGCACCTGCGGCAACACATGCGCTTTCATCTCCGCGCTGCCGGCGGCCAAAATCGGCGGCGCGGAAATCGAATGCGACAGCAGCGACGCCATCAGCCCGCCGCTGCCGGCGCGCGCCAATTCTTCCGAAGCGATGATCGAATAAAAGCCGTCCACAGGCGTGCCGCCGAATTCTTCCGGGTAGCCCAGACCGAGCAGCCCAATCTCCGCCGCCTTGCGGTATAGCTCACGTGGAAACTCTTCGGCTTCTTCCCAATCGTTGATGAACGGCGCGATCTCGCGCGCGACGAACTCCTGTATTGTGCGGCGAAATTGTTCGTGTTCCGGCGTGTAGTAGTTCGGATTCGGCTGTGTGTTCAACATCAGGCTCTCTCTACTTCACTTCAGGTTTTTCCGCCGCGATGTAATCGGTCAACAGCAGATCGTTGTAGGTTTTGAACTTCTCTTCGTCGAAGTCTTTGATGAAGACGGCAATTTTCATCAGCAGCGTGGCTGAACGATGCCCGTTTTGCCGCGCCGGATGCGAAGCTCCGCGCCCGGATGCTGAACGAATCATCAAGCTTTTGTCCGTGATCGGCAGCTTCTTGACGTTGTTGGCGAAGTCCGCGAACAACTGATCCATAAACAGGTATTGTTCGACGTTGGACAGGTAAAACGCCGTCACCGTCAAGCCGTTCTTCTTCAGGTAATCGCCAACCGCAGCAATGGCCGTGCGTCCGGCGAAATTGCCGACCACCGGAATAATCAAATTCTTTTCGTGCATGCCGCGCACGAACTCGAAGTCATCCACGCCGGCCAGATAATTGCCCAGCTTGCCGTTCAAATCCGTCTGCAACATCAGGTCTTTCAGCACGGGAAAGTTGCCCGCGCGAAACTGGCCGACTTGATAGGAAATGTCCAAACCTTCGTTGCGGAAAGTCTGGTAAACGTAATCCAGGCTTTTCTGGTCGTTTTCGCTGAGCGGGAATTGAAAGTCTTCCTGAATGGTTTTGCGGATCAATGCCAGATTTGCCGCGTAGGCTTTTTCATCTGCTGCTGCCGAACTGAAATAGGCGACCAACTCCGCAATCGGCGCATCGGCGGCGAAGGTTTTGTCTTTGGCAAGCGGGCGGCTGAAAAGCATGGCCATAAATTGCGCGCGTGTCGGAGAATGATGAAAGACTGCTTTGTACATCAGATGCTGAATAATCGCCTGACGCCGAATGTCGAGCAGAAACGCAATCTGCGGGCGGATTTTGGCGATGTAGGTGTAGTTCTGCTCCGGCCCAACGCCCAGATAAGCGCCGCCCCTTGCGCCCAATTCTTTCAATTTGTCCACCACGTGCAAATACGGCGTTTCGTTGGAAGTGAAATTGTCCGAGCGGAAATATCCGCCTTCTTCCGACAAGTCGCGGCTGAGTTTGGAAAACTCGGCGGCGGTGAATCCGGCTTTTTTGTCTTGCGGTTTTTCCGGCGGCTTTTCGGCAGGTTTGGCGGTTTGCGCCAATGCTGAAAAGGCAATCAGCGCCAATGTCAAAAACGTCAGATTCAATCGAACAATAAACTTCATATTTGCTCCCGGAGCGCGGACGTCTCGTCCGCACAAATTTAAGACGCGGACGCAACGTCCGCGCTCCAATCAGTTGCCCAATGGTTTCACAGTCGTGCTGCGCGGACTGGCAGGCACGTCGAACGTTTCAAACGAATCAGGTTTGGCCGGATTGAACGACGGCACGCTAGTCGCCAAAAACATCGCAAGGCCGAGTTTATTGGCTTTGATGCCTTCGACAATGCACTTAGCCAATTCGTAGCTGCCGTAATTGCTGTGGTGCGTGCCGTCGCCTTCCTTGAAAAGTGCGCCGGACTTTTCCGGCCCCAGCGTTTCGTAAAGCGTTTTGCTCATCGCGTGCAGGTCTATCAGCGGCACGTTTTCTTCTTTGGCCAGTTGGCGCACGGCTTCCGGGTAATCGCCCAAACTGTTGGTGATTTTACCTTCGGCGTCAAACGTGCGGCGGTGCATCGAAGTCATCAGCACGGGCGTTGCGCCGAGTTTGCGCGCTTCGGTGACGAACCATTTCAAATCCGTCTTGTAAGACGTGAACGCGCCGATGCCTTCGCCCTTTTCTTTCATGTCGTTGTGGCCGAATTGCAGAAACAGATAATCGCCCGGTTTGACGAGGCTCAGCACTTTGTCCAGCCGCCGCGCATTGAGCGAACTTCGCAGCGATTCGCCGGATTCGGCGTGATTGGCGATGGCGATTTCAGGTTTGAAAAACCGCGTCAGCATTTGTCCCCAACTGTTGTAAGGCTCCGACGGCTGATCGCAGACAGTGGAATCGCCAAGCAAAAAAACGGTCGGCACGTTCACGCTGGCGATTTCGATTTTGCTGATGGCCGGGTGCGCGCCGTTGAATTCCAGCGTCAGCTTTTCATCCCAGGCCCACCATTCCGAAGTCCGTTCGCGGTCTTTCAAATGGACTGTGCCGCCAAGCGGAAGCTGCGGCGTGCGAAGGTTGACGATGAAGCTTCGCGTCACGAATTTGCCGGGCG
>CAZRXE010000467.1:0-1808 GCA_964603695.1 uncultured Heliomicrobium sp. | reverse complement strand
GGCGGTGCTCATGTTGTATTCTCCTCCATTGTGGCTCTAAAATCTGCCGTACGGCAATTCTTTCTTCCGGGCATCGCCGGCGTCCTGGCGTCGCGTGGCGCCGCAAAAACACGCAGCTTTGCGCAAAAATGACCTGCCAGACGCGATATTGAGGCCGTATTCATTGGATATTTCCACCATCATGGCCGGTGGAAATTTTTTGAAAAGAATGCCCAACTACTTTGATCTGCTTTGATTTGCTTTGACCTGCTTTTACCTGCTTTGACGCCGGATTGTGGCCAGCGCATACGATTTGAGCCGAAGAAATAGGTCCGGGACCAGGCGACACCGAATCAACGGTGCCGTGCTCGGCGCTTTTCGAAACGCAAAAGAGTGCGCCATGGAGTCGCTTGAGGGAACCGTGGATCATATCCAAGTCCTGGTTCCGGACGGGGTTGCACGAGGTCAACATCGACGGATGCCGATTGGACCTTCCGTTGTTTCCCAACGCCGAATTCGGCGCCACTGTGCTTATGATACTTTGCACGCGTATATTAAATCACCAGTTGGCATTTGCGTAAACCCGCCACGGCGGGAACGGCGGGAATGGCGGAGAAATTTTTGGGCGTTTACAGAATCGGCTGCAATTCAGGTGTTTACAAAATCCGAAAAATTGCTGATAAAGCAACAATCTTGCACGAATTCGCTGGCAACCCGCGTTTTGCCCTCGCAAAGGCCCACAGCATCTCCGTCCGCAGACGACACACTTGATAAGGATGGGCTCTGGCGGTTGCGCCTCAACCGATGGTATATTTAACAAATGCGAGTTTACCCCGGAAAGACCTGGTATCAACAAACTCAAATTCAAATGAAACCAATTCATTCATTCGCGGCGGCAGCAGCCGTATTCAGCATGCTGGTTTTTTGCGCCGTGCGGGCTTTCTGCGATCCGGCACCATCAACGAACGCGGTCCCCAATTTCGCGCAGGTTGAACCCGGCGTCTGGCGTGGCGGACAACCGACCGAGGAAGGTTGGAAATATCTTCAGAGCCTGGGCGTCTCAAACGTGGTAAAGCTCAACACGCTGAAAGAAGGCACCGACCAGGCTGCGGTCAACCTGGGCATGAAGTTGCATTGGTGTCCCATCGACGACATGCAGCAAAAAACAAACGGTCCTGACGCAATTGCGGTGAGTAACGCTGTGCTGCAAATCCAGCCGGGAACTTATGTTCATTGTCAGCATGGCAAGGACCGCACGGGGCTTGTCATTGGCTGCTATCGCCTCGCCGAGGGCACAAATAAATCAGCCGCCTGGCAGGAAATGACCAATCACGGTTACAATCCTTCCTTCAAGGGACTCACGGGCTTTTGGGAAAACAAATCGGAGAGTGCTGTGGGCAGCAAATCGTCTCCCTAACCGGTCCCAATCGCTTCAACTGTGGAGAAGCCGTTGGGGAAAAATCCCCACCTGCAACCCGCCGGGTCTGTGCTATTGTGAAAAAATGAAGACAGCAACCAAACCAACTACTACCGCAAAAGCTGGAATTCCAGACGCAGTCATTCAATTCTCCGTGTTCACGCCCAATCGCCTTGGACGTTTGCACGATCTCATCGCGCTGCTCGGCGCCAGGAACGTTCACGTCCTCGCCCTCATGGTCCTCGATACCACCGACAGCTCCATCATTCGCTTCGTGGCGGACGATCCTGACCGCGCGCGGCAACTTCTCGATGGCGAAAAATTTCCCTTCACCGAGAGCAAACTCGTCGTGGTCGAGGTCAACCCCTCGGATTTGAATCGCCTGATGTCGGCGCTGCTCGAAGCGGAACTG
>CAZRXE010000466.1:0-2057 GCA_964603695.1 uncultured Heliomicrobium sp. | reverse complement strand
ATTCGCGACGGTGCGGACATTGATTTCGATGTACACAAAGCCGCCAAGCTGGAATTGGAATGGTGGATCATTCATCGTCAACGCGACAAACATCAGCCGGGCGATTTGGATCGCGCGTTGGCCGAATTGCCCGCCGAACTTTACCGCATTCCCGCCGAACGCTTGATGGAACACGGACGCCTGCGGCAGGAAGCAATGACCATTCGCGACCAAAAGGCCGCAGCAGGCGGCGTCACCGAAGCCGACTGGCAAAAGATCGAAGAGCTATTGCGTGTTTCGTGGAGGTCGTTGTTCGATGCCGTCAACGTTTCGCGAGGCGGTAGCGGGCAAACAATTTATCGTGTAGTTTATGCTGTCCCCTGCTAACAGAAACAGACTGACAAGGAAGTAACAAAATGAGAAGGAGTATGGATTTTTTCGTTCGCAATTTTGGGGGACGCTTTTTTGCTATCGCAATTTTGGCTTTGATTTTCCACTCCGCGCAGGCACAGCAAACCCGCACTCGATTGCGCGTCGTCACCGAAGATGAATTGAAGCAGCCGGTAGCAGGCGTCACTGTTCAAATCAAACTGAAAGATCAAATCGTCGCCACCGTCGTTTCCGACGAAACAGGCGAAGCCATCCTGTCCAATTTTCCCGCCAACACTTACGAAATCAGCATCTCGAAAGAAGGCTTTGAACCCCGCACCCAAACCAATGTCGCGGTCAATCCGGGCATGGAAGTCGAGATCAAGTTCGTAATGGTCAAAAAGCTGGAAGTCAAAGAAGAGGTCAACGTCACCGCAACTGCCGCGACCAACACGCCAGAGCAAACCTCTTCAACGCCGGCGGAATTGCAAAGCGTGACCTTGAAACAACTACCGAACATCGGCACACAGGCGGCAGATTACCTGCCGTTGATTCCCGGCGTCGTGCGTTCGCCGCAAGGCGAAATTCACATTTCCGGCACGGGCGAAAATCGCAGCGCCTTCGTAGTCAATTCGGCTGACGTGACCGATCCGGCGACTGGCCAATTCGGCATGACCGTGCCGGTGGACAGCGTGCAATCCATCAATGTTTTCAAAACGCCTTATCTGGCGCAGTACGGGCGCTTCACGGCGGGCGTGGTTTCGGTTGAAACCAAACGCGGCGGCGACAAATGGAATTTCGAGTTGAACGATCCCTTCCCTGAATTCCGTTACCTGAATGGCCATCTGCGCGGACTGCGCGCCGCCACTCCGCGCATAGTCTTCAACGGCCCGCTGATTAAAAACCGCCTCTTCATTTCCAATGGCACTGAATACCTGATTAAAAAGCGGCAGATTCAAACGCTGGAATATCCGAACAAAGAAGTCAAAAGCGAGTCCGTCAATTCCTTCACGCAGTTCGATTACCTCGTTTCCGGCACGCATACTTTGACGGCAACCTTCCACATGGCTCCGCGCAAAGACGCATTTTTGAATCTGGATTTTTTCAACCGCCGCCCTGTCACGCCGAACTTCAGCGGCAAGGATTACACGGGGACGCTGATTGACCGGCTGACATTGGGCGAAAACCTGTTGGAAAGCCTGGTTTCGGTCAAGGACTACACCGCCAACGTGTGGGCGCAAGGCCGCCGGGATATGTTTCTGACGCCGACGGGCAATTACGGCAATTACTTCAGCGAACAAACCCGTCAGGCCACGCGCGCCGAATGGATGGAAACCTTGTCGCTGAAACCCATCCGCAACATCGGAACGCATAATCTGAAATTCGGAACCATCATCGCACGCACCACCAACGACGGACAGTTCATCGCTCGTCCGACAAATATTTATGACGGACAACAGTGTGTTCGTCCCGCAGTCATAGGCGGCGTTACCTCACCGTCTGAAGTGACCGGCTGTTTGCTGCGCCGAATCGAATTCACCGGCGGCCAACCTTTTGACCTGACCGATTTGGAAACGCACGCCTTCGGGCAGGATCACTGGAACGTCACGCCGAAACTGTCGCTTGATTTGGGCCTACGATTCGAGCGGCAACGAATCAGCAAAGCCTATCGCTTCGCGCGGCGTTTCGGTCAGCAACACGGCGAAATC
>CAZRXE010000465.1:0-2285 GCA_964603695.1 uncultured Heliomicrobium sp. | reverse complement strand
GTTGTAGGTTCGAATCCTACAGGGGCCATCTTTCAGAATCAACGAGTTACGGGCAGTCGAGAGGCTGCCCGTTTTGTTCTTGTGTGCCTACAGTGTGCCAACTCCGGCAAAATCAATTTTTCAAGCTTCTCCGCCGCTCCCTGCTGCATATCTGGGAGTACGTGCGAGTAAACATTATGTGTAAGCGTAATGCTGGAATGTCCCCATCTTTCAGACACGACTTTGGGATTTTCGCCAGCCAGCAAAAGCAGTGTCGCGCCTGTGTGCCTTGGATCATAAGATTTCGGCAAGTCTGCTCTTTGGAGCGCAGGTTTGATATGAGTGCCGGTCAGGAAAGCGCGGCAGCCTTACCAGCTTCGCACAGAATGTCTCAGATAAACTGATTGAGCGGGACATAGTGTGACTATGACAACGGAAAAACCGACTTCCGCGCATTCACACAATATCCGCGAATTCCTTCTCCAGGCTCTTGAAATATTTGTAGCCTGCCCACAGCAACACCACCGACACCGCCGTCGCCAACAGTAAATACTTCCCTTGCGGCGACACGCCCTGAATGATCGTCCTCCGATAACCGTCAATGATTGCCGCCATCGGATTGAGCGAGAAATACCACGTCTGCCAGCGCGCCGGCACGACCGACGCCGGATACAAAATCGGCGTAACGAACATCCAGATTTGAATCAGCAGCGGCAGCGTATGCCGCACGTCGCGATACAAAACCGTGAACGCTGACAGCAGTAAACTGACACCCACCGTGAACGCCACCTGAATCGTCACAATCGGCAACACGAACAACAAATTCCAGGTCGGCGGCACGCGGTAAAACGCCAGCAGCAAGACGAACACCGCCGCCGCTACCAGAAAGTCCAGAAAGCCGGTGAGCACAGAAGCCAGCGGCACAATTTCGCGCGGAAAATAAATCTTGGTGATGATGTGCGAATTGGCGATCAGGCTGGGAATGGCGAAGCTCAGCGAGGTGGAAAAAAACGTCCACGGCAACAAAGCCGCGTAAGAAAACAGCGGGTACGGAATGCCGTCGCTCGCAATCCGCGCAAACCAGGAAAAGAACACAGTGAACACTGCCATCAGCGACAACGGCTGCAAAACCGCCCAAGCCACACCGAGCGCGCTTTGTTTGTAACGCACCTTGATTTCCCGCTGCGTCACCAGCCAGAGCAATTCGCGATGCCGCCACAGTTCGCGGACGTGGCCAAGCAAGCTGTCGCTCCATTCGATGGTGTTTTCGAGCGGGGCATCTATCTTGGAAAAAGTTTCTTTCGTATTCATCGTTCCCTATTTTCTCGTAGAAAGTGCAGTGCCATCTCCAAACCGAGCAAGCGCCGCCATTGCGGATCGAAAGAAAATTGCGGTTGTCGCGAAGCCGCCAAAAACGTTTCCAGCCGCCGGCGTTCCAGCCATTCGCCTGCCAACATCTTCTTCGGTCGAAGCAATTCCCGCACTTGCTCATCCTGCCAAAGCCGCATTCGCGCGGAGTCGGTATGCACCGGTGCGGATTGCGACATCGCTTTCTTCCAGGCTTTTTGCGCAAACACTTTCGCCGCGGGCAAAAAGTGCGGCCAGGTTTTCCAATCGAGCGGCAGCGCCGGATGGCCTGCATCCAGCGGATGCGCGGCCAGTCGCGGTTGCAATTCCGCCAGCAGCATTCGCATCAACAAACTACGTCGCCGCGCCCGCGCGTCGGTTTGCAGCATCACTTCCAGCACCGACCGCAGCATAAACAGCGACAGACACGGCCACAGTTGATCCGTGCTGCTCGCCAGACGGCCCTGCCAATGCTGCATTCGCAAGTGCAAATAGAGATTGTCCAGTTGCAAAGTATTCGGCGCATTTTCCAAACCAGCACCCGCACGTTCGATCACTCCGCTCAGATGGGCAACCAGATCTGGCAAATCCAAACTCGCCTGCGGCGGAAACAGATGCGAACCGGACAGCTCAACGGCGTAGCGCCGGGCGGCAATCTGCGCGGCGTCCAGTTTTCTCTGTTCGCCGATACGCGGCCACAACACTTCCCACCAATAGCCGCGCGCCAATTCGCCGAAAGAACCGTTGATGCTCGCATCGAAGTTTTGCGAAAGTTGCTGATGCAACGACTGAATCCGCGCGTAATCCACCAAGTCACATTCGCCGTCCGTCAGTTGCAAGGCTTGCTGAAGCTGGTCGAAGGTCGTCACCGGCGTGTTTTCAAAATGCCAGTGCAGTTTGCCGGTCAAGTCGGACAGGCGTTCGGCGATGACGACATCAGCGTTTGTCGCCGCGCCTGC
>CAZRXE010000464.1:0-3370 GCA_964603695.1 uncultured Heliomicrobium sp. | reverse complement strand
AGCGGCAGCCCTGTGATGGTGACATTGACCGAAGCTTGTCCGGCAGCAATCGACGGCGGATCGGCAATGGCGGGCGTGGCCGGCGGCGGCGCTGGAATCTTTGCCACGCGCAAGCCGTAAGAATCCACCGCATCGGCGAATTGCTGAATCGTCCACATAGTCATGTCGTCGCAGGGGTCAAGGCTGGTAAACGAATAATCTCCCCAGCGGCGGCGTCCCTGCGTGTTGCCGCTGTTGCCAGACGGATTGTAAGGCGCAGGGCTGTTGGTGATAAGCAACGGTGCTTGCAGCGTTCCCAAGGGATCGTTCGCCCAACGTGCGGCGATGGCTGCGTTAACGTATTCATTCGTTCCTGCCGTGTTGAAGCCCAGCAGCACGTGTCCCTGGCCTGAAACCATCAGCGAAGGCGTGAAGTAATTGCGCTCGTCTTCCGTGTTCGTTTCGGTGGCCGCGAACAGCGTTCCGGCTTGCGCCAGTCTAGGCGCGGACAAGCGCACATCGGCGATTTCGTACCAGCGCACGGCATTACGCGTACGCGGAATTTCGGTTGTTCCCTGATTGTTGACGCCTATGTTGTGCGCCGCCCAGATGCTCCCCTGACGAAAACAGGCCGACAGCAAACGGTCGTCCAGGGCGTCCAACCTGCCGTTGACCCCGTTGATATTGCCTTTGTGCCGCACGGTCATCGGCGCGGCGGTAGTCAGCACATTGATGTACTGATTCGCCGACATCACCGGCACACCGCCCGAATTCGTCACGCGCCGCAGCGCCAAACGCCCCAAACTGTTGGCATCCGTGCCAATGAAATAGCCTTCTGCGGAGTTCGGGTCGGGATTGCTAACGCCGACCGGCGCGAAAATCCCATTCGTCAATGCTCCGCCCGCCGTATCAATCAGATTGCGAAACGCTGAAACGACAATCGGTTCGTTGTTAAGTACTGAAGATTTGCGAATGACAAAGGCCGAAGTGTTCGTAAACGCGCGATTGCAGAACTGATTGACGCCGACGTAAATCGCGTTTGCGTCAATGCCCAGGCTCGGATAATCGGCGAAACAGCCGTTGTCGCCAGAAGGCGTCGCCAGGTTTTGCTGAAATTGATAAAAGCTCCAAGCCGTCGCGGCAGTAATCGTTGCGCTGTCGCTGACGGCCAGCATCAAGCGATTGTTGGCGGCGGCGGCGTTGATAATCAGTACTAACCAGCGCCCTGACAGACGGTCATAAAGCACGCGCGGGTCTGTGGTCGTTTCGCCGCCGCGCACCGAATTGAAAAACGAATCAATGTCCGTATCCAAATCGCCGACCACGCCAGTGGTTTTGCTGAACACCCGAATCCGCCCATTCACCGCCATCAAAAACTGCGTCGGCCCGACTGCCCCCATAGTGTCCGGCGGAAACGAACCGATCTGGGACAGCGTCCCGGCAGTGAAAGACAGACTGGGCGTAGGAGTGGCTTGAGGGAAAAACGAAGAGGAAAAAAAAGGAAAAGGATGAGTGGAGTCAGGCGGCCACTGCGCGCCCGACAGAGCGTCAGGATGCTGCGGCAAGTGATCGCGCTGAGGTTGCTGATTGCGGCGAGGATGTTCGACGTAATTCAACAGCCGCAGTTCGGCGGATCGTGAATCCGTGCGCGATTGAATGTCGTCCGTGGTTTCGGTAATCGGAGCCTCTCCCATCCACGGTATGCCGATGATGGAGCCGTCAGCATTGATTTGTTGACGGGCAGTTTGGCTGCGCGCGGGTGAGGTCGGCGCGGGCTTTGCTTTCGGCTTGGCGGCAGAACGCCGCGCCTCCGCGCGGTGCTGCGCCCGACTGCCGGCATTAAAGATCAAAGTCGCCAAAACGGCGACGGCAAACAAACTGACAAGGAAATAGACGAGTGAATAACGAAAGTATTTTTTGAACACAGTTGTGATCGAAAAAGCACGATTGGGTTGGTGTGAAAAAACCGTTTTCCGAGACCGACTCGCAATTATTGGGCGGGGACAACTTTGGGGGTAGGGAGAACGCCCAACACAGAAATAACAGGATTGAGTCTTTCAAACGCCTCGGTTGCGCAACACGGGAATCCATTGCGCGGGTGTGCAACGGCGGCCAAATTAATCATCAAGTCAGGGACTGTCAATAGAAAATTCCTAAATTGCTCAAGCCTGGGAGCGCAGTCCTTCCAGGCTGCCGGCTTCCGCAATACGCCACTCACGTTTCCGAAGAGGCACGCTCACCAGCCCCTTACAGGGCGGAGGCACTGCGCTCCCAGAACAAAGACATCTGGGACGCCCAATCCCGGCAAAGCGCAAGTCCGCACCAAACCGCCGACGAGGAAAATTCCCTGACTGCTGACATCCTCAATCAAGTCCAGATGGCCGTCGAGATCGGCGTAAGCAATGTTTTCCAGCGCCAATGCCAGATGCGCCGCCGCTGCCATTGAAACTCGCGACTCGTCCATGCAGCCGAGCATCGCGCGAATGCCACGCGCCTCGGCAACGGCATTGGCTTTCAGCGCACCGGTGATGCCGCCGGTTTTCATCAATTTCAAATTGACCAGCGGCGCAGGTGTCAACAACACATCGGCAGCGTCAAGCACTGATTCATCGGCCATCACAGACACGGGCGAACGCCGGCAGACTTCGCGCAAAGCCTCCAGGTCGCGGGCAGCAACCGGCTGTTCGATAAACGCAATGCCACAATCCTGCACGGCAGCAAGCACGCGCAAGGTTTCTGCGACGGAATAGCCTTGATTGGCGTCGAGCGAGATTCTCATTTCGCCGCCGACGGTTTGCCGTATGGCGCGGATGCGTTCGATGTCGGCTGCGACGTTCAGGCCGCACTTCACTTTCAGCGCCTGAAAACCCTGCGCTTGAAACTCCGTTGCGCGCGCAAGGCTTAACGCGGTTTCTTCAATGCTCAGAGTGACGGAAGTTGTAATGTGATCGCGCGCGTTGCCCAGCAATCGGCAAAGCGGCAATCCGGCGATTTTGCCCAGCAAGTCGTAAAGCGCAATGTCCACGGCAGCGAGGGCCGCAGGCTGATGCGGCGCAAGACACCGAAGCCGCGCCCAAAGCGATTCGATTCGCGAAGCGTCCTGCCCCAACAGAAACGGCAGGAAAATTTCCTTGATCGTCCGTTCGACGCTTTCGGCGGTTTCGCCCGTGACGTGTTCATCCGGCGCGGCGTTTCCCCAGCCGACAAGGCCGTTTTCCAGTTCGATGCGCACCAGAACATTCGGTGCGGTTTCGATGGATTCATAAGCAATGACGGAAGGCGCGCGCAATTTGAAATCGCGGCGAAAGAGGGAGACTTCGGCAATTTTCATATAGCTTTCAAGCTCGACTTTATCCATTTTGAGAACTCACAAGCTCAATAAAGGACGTAT
>CAZRXE010000463.1:0-3182 GCA_964603695.1 uncultured Heliomicrobium sp. | reverse complement strand
GTGAGGCGAATGGATCTTCGACACATAAATCGTTGCGCGCGGAACGACCAATCGTGGTTCGCAACCGGCTTAATTCAACCACCGAATCGCCATGTGATGGCGTGGAACGAACAATCAAACGTGGCATAGGGAATCAGAAGGGGATGATCGGGGAAGAGGGGACTGGGGGAAGGGGAGACTGGGAGAAGGGGAGAATTTGTGGCAAACACTTCTTTCTCCTTTTCTCTAAGTCTCCCCTTCCCACAATCCCTTTTTCCCTTACTCCAGACTGTTGTTCAAACTGTTTTTGCCTTTGCGATCAGCGTCATTCTTGACCTGATTTTGCGAATCGTTCTTGAGCAGTTCGCGGCGTTTGAATTCTTCGCGGGCGGCTTTTTCGGTGCGGGCGGCACCGGATTGAGCCACGCCCAGGTAATTGCCGCTGTCCACTCGCTTGTAATAATCGTGTGCCAGCGCCTGTTGGCCCAGTCCGTAATAAGACGAGCCGAGAAAGTAATAAATGTCCTTGTCTTCCGGCGTCAGGCGAAGGGCGGAAAGAAACTCCTTGATTGCCGCGTGGTATTCGCGCACGTTGAAATATCGCAAGCCAAGTTTTTTGTGTCCGTCCGCCGCCGCGCGAGGATCTGGGCTTTCTTCGGGACGTTTGCTGGGGGCCGCCGGGGGCTTGATGTTCGGCGCGGCGGAAAGTCCGGGAGACAACAGCGGCAATTTGACTTCAGCGACTGCGTTCGGCAACGCCACCGGCGTTTTTTTGCTTGTCGCGCGCGCGCGCGGCAGTTTTACTTCAGCGGTTTCGGTTCCGGCCACTCCTTGCGATTCCATCGCCGCCAGCGCCACAGCCGCCTGCGGACTGTTCTGATCAAGGGCAATGATGCGTTGGTATTCTTGCAGCGCGAGATTCCAGCTTCCGCGTCCGCGATAGATTTCAGCGACTTGCAGGCGGGCTTCCAAATGGTCTGGCGCAACGCGCAACAGCGCCTGATAATTTTTCAGCGCCTCATCAGTCTGTCCGGCGCTGTTGTAAGTCTGCGCCAGATAAAAATGAATGTCCGGATTTTTGGGCGTCAGCGTCAGCGCGTTGGCGAAGTAGGCGACGGCGTCATCGTAATGACCTTGTTCACGGTCGCGCTGTCCTAATCGAACGAAGTCAGCGCTTTTCTCTTCGGCGCTCAAAAGATTACGCCCGGCGTCAACCGGTCTGATCGCACCAGACCAGCGGTCGCGCAGCAGGAAGTAACCACCCGCCAATAATATGACCAGCGCCGCAATCAAGCCGATTCTTACCTTCGATCCGAAATTGGACTGCTTGCTCAAGCCGGAAGCCTGCGCCAGCACGGAAGACGGCCCGTGCGGAGGAAGCTGTCCCGAAGCGGACAAATTTCCGGTTACGCGCACTGACGCCGAAGACAGTGGCATGGAATTTTTGCGATTGGCTGATGATGCATTCGGCATAACGGAAACCGCGCCCGTCGGTGCTTTAAGTGAACCGGTGGTTTTAGCCTTGGGCTGCGGCGCAAGTTCCGCCGTCACAGGAGCTGCCAGCGAGCCAGACTGCTTTTCTGACGGTTTGGCTATTTGTTGATTGGCTTGCCGTCCGGATTTGTTTTCGGCATCAGGTTTCTTTTCGACAACGCCGCCGATGGATTCGGAAATGATTTGATTGAGCTGTTCCTGTTTCTTTTTGACGGCTTCGGTGATGAGTGGCCCGGAGGCGCGCAGCTTTTTGAGCGATTCGCTGATTGCTTTTGGATTGTTTGATTCGCCTTTGTCCCGCCCTGAAGCGGTTGGCGCAGCGGTCGGAAAAGGCGGCGGCGTGGGCGGGGCCGGTTTGGAAATTGGCGCTTCCTCGCGTGGGCGCTCTTTCGAGGCGCTGTGCGCGGAAAACTCCACATTGAGCGGAGAAGAAGTCGAAGAGAAGGCCGCTTGATTGTGTAACTCGACTCCGCATTGGCGGCAAAAACGAGCCGCCGTTCCATTAGCGGCTCCGCATCTCCCACAGTAACTCATGGTCATAACTTCATCCCTCGAAAAAACACGCGCGAAAAACCGGCACGTCACTTCGCCAGGCGCGATTGGCGTGCGGCATCCTGGAGGGCGGGCGTGTTTTCAAACAGCTAGATAGCTTAATTTCAATGATTGCGGCTCGCCATTCCTCCCCGCGAGCGCGGAGCGCGAGTCATTTCTCCAAAGCAATACTGCGTTGCAGCAAGGATGGTATTAGTACCGTAACCGTCAGGAAGCCTTCGTCAGTCGCTCCTTGCGAAAGAGTGCGCTTTCCACAGGTCGCGGTGCTGTTTCAAACAAATTAGTCCTGAATCACAAGAGTCTTGGCCAGCTTGTCGTGCCAGCCTCGCTGTTGGTCGTCCCACAGCATCCAGAAAAAGCCCAACCCGAAAAACAGCAATGAAACAAAAAAACCGAGCAGGCGAATAATAGCTGTTTTGTAATCCACCGGTTGGCCGTCCACGCGAACCACGCGCAGCCCGATAAACCGTTTGCCAAAACTTTGACCGAAGTGAACATAGCCGTAAACCCAGTTGGTCAGGGCGACGACAAGCACCAGCACATATCCGACGTACTGAAAAAAATCTGCCACAGTCGGTTCCAGCAAGCGGCGCTTGACATAAAACGCCAGCACCAACGTGACTGCCAATGGAAAGAGCATCAAAATATAATCCAGCAGAAAGGCGCTGCATCGTGCATTGATGCTTGGCAATCCAGTTAGTTCCGAATCTGCCGGGTTGGGGGTTGAATGATTTGGCGGATCCGCGTCATCGTCGTATCGGCGTTTGGGCATAGCGATAAAGGTTTCTTTAGAACTCATGGCGAAGCGATCTTACGAAACCACGAATTTGAGTGTGGTTTCGCCGAGCTTGAGTTCGTCGCCGCTGACGAGCATGTGCGGTTTGCCTTGAGGCAGTTTCAGCGAGCCATTGACGACCGTGCCGTTGGCGCTGCCCAGGTCTTCGATGAAGAACTGCGTGCCTTGCGCCAGAATTCTGGCGTGGCGGCGCGAAACGCGCGCCGACGGATCGTATTTCGACAAATCCACTTCGGGACGAATGCCGCGATTCGGGTCCAGACGGCCAATCAGGCTTTCGCCTTCCAAATTGAGCGCGAATTGCGCGTTCATTTCACTGGTTCCCATTACCACCAGTTTCGCCGTCGTTCGTTTGGAGGGC
>CAZRXE010000462.1:0-2607 GCA_964603695.1 uncultured Heliomicrobium sp. | reverse complement strand
ATCTGCGTCACGTCGCCGGTGATAACCGCTTTCGAGCCGAATCCGATGCGAGTCAAAAACATCTTCATCTGTTCGGAAGTGGTGTTTTGCGCTTCGTCCAAAATGATAAAGGCGTCTCCCAGCGTTCTGCCGCGCATAAACGCCAGCGGCGCAACTTCGATGACGCGCTTTTCCAGGAACTTCGTCGCGCGCTCGAAATCCATCAAGTCGAACAAGGCGTCGTAGAGCGGACGCAAATAAGGATCAACCTTGTCCTGCAAATCGCCCGGCAGAAAGCCGAGCTTTTCGCCCGCTTCCACAGCCGGACGCGCCAGCACGATGCGATTGACGCGCTTGGACATCAGATACTGCACAGCCATCGCCACAGCGAGATACGTTTTGCCCGTGCCGGCCGGCCCTATTCCAAAGACGATGTCATTGTTTTCGATGGCTTCCAGGTAGCGTTTCTGATTGGGACCTTTGGCCGTGACTTGCTTGCGTCCCGCCGGGTTGATGCGTTTTTGGCCGGTCAGCAGTTCGCGCAAATTCGAGGTACGGTCGTCGGCGATTTGTTTGAATGCGGTGCGGAGTTCGCTGGCTGACGGCGTGCGGCCTTCGTTGAAAAGCTGGCCGTAATCCTTGAGGATGCGTTCGACGATGGCGACATCGGCTTCATCGCCTTCCACCAGCAATTCCGCGCCGCGTCCGCCGACTCTCACGCTGAGCAGTGATTCCAGATACTTGATGTTCTGATCTTGCGGACCGAAGAGCGATTCCAATCCGCGTTCCGGCAATGTGATTTTTAAGCTACGCAGTGTTTGCCTTCCTGTTTGTGCCGCGCGGCATCGAGCTTGGTTTTTGGGAACCATCAAAAATGTTTTTCCCCTCTCCCAACCGCTGCGGATACTGTTGTTATTGAACGGCACGAAAGCTACTACAGGGTAGGGGGGGTGTCAATTGTGGCGCTTGTCCCAAAAGGCTTCAAAAAACCGGCTTAAGCAGGCTACAATCCCGCCTGTCGGCGTGTGGACTTGCGCGAAAGTTGTTTTGCTTTGCCATTTGGTTATTGCTGACCTGAGCTAGGTCAACACTCGGTCAAGCTCAAGCACGATCATTCGCCGGCGTACCTTTCAACAACAGGAGCTTATATGCTGGAAGGACGAAGATGTCCGATGTGCGGCAAGATGTATCCTCCGATGGTGGAAACCTGCAATGAAAATTCTTGCAGGGATAGCAAGAAACCATTGTTGGTGGTCAGCACTTTGCTCGGCCAGGTCTTGGATCAGCGATACCGGCTCGATCAGATTCTGGGTTACGGCGGAATGGGCGTGGTCTATCGTGCCACCCACATAAAAACCCGGCAGGAACGCGCCGTCAAAGTTCTTCACCCGGAGATGATCGAAAAAGAAGGGATGCTCCGGCGCTTTGAAACAGAAGCCGTTGCCGCCAGCATGATCGAAAGCGACAAGGCCGTGAAGATAGTGGATTTTCAAGTGACCGCCGAGAACCTGGCCTATCTGGTAATGGAAATGGTCGAAGGCTTGGTGCTGCGGAAACTGATTCCCGAAGGCGGAATGGAGTATGAGCGCGCCGTCGAAATCATCTGCCAAATCTGCGAAGCCGTCCACGCCGCCCACGAAAAGAAAATCATTCACCGCGATCTCAAACCCGACAACGTCATCGTCAAACGGGTCGGCACGCAAGACCGCGTCAAGGTGCTGGATTTCGGCATCGCCAAATTGCGCGAAGCCGACCAAAACGATTCCAGCGCCCCGCTGACCAAAGTCGGCACCATTATGGGCACGCCGCAATATATGTCGCCGGAACAATGTCGCGGAACCAGCAGCGAAGATTTGAAACCGGCCTCGGATGTTTACAGCATCGGCATCATTGCCTACGAGATGCTTTGCGGCCAAGTGCCCTTCGAGGGCAATCCGCTGGAACTGATAGACAAGCACAAAAACGAACCTCCCACGCACCTGAAGCACCTCAATTCCTCCATTCCAACCGGCCTTGCAACCGTGGTTATGAGAAGTCTGGCCAAAATGCCGGAAGATCGCTGGGACTCGGCGGAAAAGCTGGCTCAGGAACTGCGCATCGCCTTGCGCGAAGCGCGCGGCGGAAAAACCATTCCCACCGACCCGATCGTCACGGAAGTGATGACAGGGCCTTTATGGCCGGGACAGTTGCCTTCCACACATCAACAGGCGACAGTGACCGGACCGAGCGAAACCATACCGCGTGAAACAGTCCCGATTGATAAAGTTGTTCCGAAGCCTGCGCCGCCGCCGCCACCACCGGTTCCACAACCCAATTGGGTGAAACGTGGATTGATTACCGCAAGTGTAGTGTTGCTGGCTGGGTTGGGAATTTATTACTGGCTCAGCCGTCCGGACGGGAATCAAACTCGCCAAACAGAACAGACGCAGCCGAAAACCATCAGCGATCAATTCGGTGAGATGGTGCTGATCCCGGGGGGCACTTTTATGATGGGCAGTAGCTTGGGCGAACCGGAGGAAGCTCCCGTACATTCCGTTGATGTCAAAAGCTTCTATATCGATAAGTACGAAGTTACCAATCAGCAGTATAAAAAGTTTGTAGATGCTGGACATCCCGCGCCGATTAACT
>CAZRXE010000461.1:0-2448 GCA_964603695.1 uncultured Heliomicrobium sp. | reverse complement strand
CATCGTGAAAATCTTGCTGATGCCGAGTTGTGACAGCGCCGCGTCGGTCATCGCCGAATATTCGGGCGGAAATTCGATTGCGCCGGTGGCGATGATTGCGCCTTGTCCGGCCATCAAACGCGGCGTCGAAGCCGACGTGCCGATGGTTCCCGGATTGGTGATGGAAATGGTCGTGCCTTGAAAGTCGCTGACTTGCAACTTGCCGTTGCGCGCGCGCAGCACCACGTCTTGATAAGCCTGCACGAACTCCCAGAAGTTCATTTTGTCGGCGGCTTTGATGTTCGGCACGAGCAAGGTGCGCGAACCGTCTTTCTTTTGCACGTCCACGGCCACGCCCAGATTCACGTCTTCGCGTTTGACGCGGAAAGCAGTGCCGTCCGTTTCGTCGTAACCGTCGTTCATTTGCGGATACTTTTGCAGCGATTTCAAAATCGCCCAGGCGATGAAGTGCGTGTAGGAAGTTTTGCCTTTGCCTTGCGATTCCAGATGGCGATTGATCCAGCGGCGGTTTTCGTCCAGCAGTTTGATTTGAATCTGCCGCAGCGAAGTCGCCGTCGGCACACTCAAACTGGTTGCCATGTTTTCGACGATCTTCAATGCCGGGCCGCGAATCTGCATTCGTTCGCCGTGGACTTCGGCGGCCTGCGGTTGCGCGGCAGCCGCGCCATTGCCGGACGGTTTGGCTGGTGCGGGAGCGGCGACGGTTTGCGCTTCGGTTTTCACCGTGCCGTTTGCGCCGAGCAGTTTAGAAAAATACGCGCTCCATTCGTCGCCGACCGAATTCGGATTGTGCTGAAACTGACGCATCAAATCTTCAACATAAGTCGCGTTCGCGCCGAAGTCGTTGGCGATGGTGTTGGCAATTTCTTTGTAATCTTGCATAGCTGGTATGACCTTTCCGATGATTCTTTTTGAGTGCGGGTAATGCGTTGATTAAGGCGCATCATCCTACAATAAGTTCACGAATTTGGCACAATCCGGCGGCAGCAGTTATAGTCCCGAATCAGTACCGCGAGCAGTAGCGAGCGTGCAGGCTGATGAGCGCCGCTCGCGGTACTGACCCGTCTCACCTACCGACAAACATGGGCATTTACGCAAAACACATTTTTCCGCGTCTGCTGGATTGGTCGTTGGGCGGCGCGCCGATGGGCAAATATCGTCGCCGCGCGCTGGAATCGGCTGCGGGCAACGTGCTGGAAATCGGTTTCGGCACGGGGCTGAATTTGCCTTTTTACCCGGCGGCGGTGACGCGACTGACCGTCATTGATTCCGAAGACATGCTGCCGGAGCGCGTTGCGCGGCGCATTGCCGCGTGCCCGATTCCTGTTGTTCAAATGCAGCTCGATGCGCAAGGCCGTTTGCCTTTTGACGACCGCAGTTTTGATTGCGTCGTGTCCACCTTCACGCTGTGTTCGATTGCAGACCTCGCGCCCGCGCTGACGGGGATTCGCCGCGTGTTGAAACCGGGCGGGCGCTTTATCTTTTTTGAACACGGACGCAGCGATGACGCAGACACTGCCCGGCGGCAGGATCGTTTTAACCCGCTGCAAAACCTGGTCGGCGCGGGCTGCAATCTGAATCGCAAGATTGATGAACTGATCGCTGCGGGCGGATTTCGCCTTGTGGAACTGGATCGCTTTCTGATGCCCAAGACGCCGCGCCTGCTGGGCGAAATGTATCGCGGCCTTGCCGAACCATAATTCTGACTGGAGAAAACCATGCACCACACCCATAAATTGCTGCTTGCCGTTGTTGCCGCGCTGCTCGTTGCTGGCGCGGTTCTGTTGTGGAATCAAACTTCGCACGCTCCCGATCCCGGCGGAAAACCTCCGGCTTCGACCACAAACGAATCGCCCAAGTCCGAAGCCGCCAAAATTGACGAAGCGAAGCTGATTGATTTGACCTACGCTTTTGACGACAAGACGATTTATTGGCCGACGGCCAAGCCTTTTGAATGGCAGAAAGAATCCTGGGGCAAATCAGCGGGCGGATATTGGTACACGGCGGCGCGGTATGCGGCCAGCGAACACGGCGGCACGCATCTGGACGCGCCCATTCATTTTGGCGAAGGCAAACAGGCGGCGGATGAAATTCCCATTTCCAAGTTGGTCGGGCCGGCGATGGTGATTGATATTTCGCAGGCTTGCGCGGCCAATGCCGATTACCGATTGACGGCGGAAGACATCTCCAAATGGGAGAAGGAACATCGCCAGATTTCCGCCGATGCCATCGTGCTGGTTCGCACAGGCTGGGGCAAATTCTGGCCGGACAAGAAAAAGTATCTCGGCACGGATGCGCCCGGCGATGTGGCCAATCTGCACTTTCCCGGCATTTCGCGCGAAGCGGCGGAATTGCTCGTGCAGCGCAAAATTGACGCAATCGGCATTGATAAGGCCAGCAGTGATTAAGGACAGACAAAGGATTTCATTGTGCATCAGGAGCTTTACG
>CAZRXE010000460.1:0-1536 GCA_964603695.1 uncultured Heliomicrobium sp. | reverse complement strand
TTCCAGCGCGAAATGTCCACGGCGGAGTTTCACTACCTTTGCGGCAAATACGTCGCTGAACGCGAGCGCGTGCTGGGATTGAAAAATCAATCGGTGCTTTCGGCGGCCTACGCGCATGGTGTGCCGGTCTACACGTCTTCGCCGGGTGACAGCTCGATTGGCATGAATGTTGCCGCGATGGAGTTGCAGGGCGGAAAATTACGCTTGAATCCTTCCGCCGATGTGAACGAAACCGCCGCTATCGTGCTTTCCGCCAAGCGAGGCGGTGGAAAATCCGCAATTTTTATATGTGGCGGAGGCAGCCCCAAAAACTTCGCCTTGCAAACCGAACCGCAAATCCAGGAAGTGCTGGGCATTGAAGAAAAGGGCCACGACTATTTTCTGCAAATCACCGACGCCCGCCCCGACACCGGCGGACTTTCCGGTGCCACGCCCAGCGAAGCCGTCAGTTGGGGCAAGATTGATCCCGATCAATTGCCGGGCACGGTGGTTTGTTACGTGGATTCGACGGTGGCGCTGCCGCTAATTACGGCTTATGCGATGGCCAAGCACGCGCCGCGCCCGCTCAAACGGTTGTATTACCGCCGCGACGAAATGATGAATTTGCTTAAGAGCGAATACGAGCTTTCCACACGCAAGTAAGGTGTTGGTGCGATAACAAAATCTGGTGCCTCAAAAAGGAAGTTATTCATGAGGTTGTCCCTTCGTTCAAAACTAAACAAAGTCTTTGCTGCCCCGGATGTTGCGATTGACCTGGGAACTGCGAACACGCGCTTTTACGCTGCTGGTCGTGGGTTGATCGCCGATGAACCTTCGATGGTGAAACTTAGTGCGCAGAGTGGCACGGTGGAATCCGTCGGAAACGTCGCCATTCAACAGCCCTTCACCGACCACGACAAAAATCTGATTTCGCCTGTGCGCCAAGGCGTGGTGACGGATGTCGAGGCGGCTTCGGCCTTGCTGCATCCGCTGTTCAAACGGGTCGGCTGGTTGGGATTGAGCCGCCCGCGCGTACTGGCGTGCGCGCCGACTGATGCTCGCGAAGAAGAACGCGAAGCGTTGATCGAAGCAACACGTCGCGCAGGCGCTTCCGCCGTGGCTTTGGCACCGGAACCGCTCGCCGCCGCCATCGGCATCGGCATGGATGTGGCGTCGGTCTATGCGCAAATGATCGTGGACATCGGCGACGGTGTGACGGACATCGCCGTCATACGCTCCGGATCATTGGTGGCGACCTTCGCGCTGCGCGTGGCGTGCAGCAATCTGATTACTTCTGTCAGCCAGGCCATCACGGAAAAACACCAAGTCGAACCTTATCACCGCGAAGCCGAACGCCTGATCTGGAGGATCGGCGCTGAGCGCGCCATCGCGTCCTTGCCTTACGTGGTTGCTGGCGCGGATTGCAAAACCGGCTCGCAACGGCGAATTTACGTTCATCGCCGCGAAATTTCAGACGCCATGAATCCGGTGCTGAACACAATCGTCAGCGCCGTTCGCGAAGCCGTCAAAGACCTGCCGCCGGAAATCGGCTGCGAA
>CAZRXE010000459.1:0-2852 GCA_964603695.1 uncultured Heliomicrobium sp. | reverse complement strand
ACTTCTTTGTCGCGGACGGAGCCGCCGGGTTGAATTACCGCCGTGATGCCGTGTTTGGCGGCGTCGTCCAGTCCGTCGCGGAACGGGAAGAAAGCGTCGGACGCCAGCACAGTGCCGGTCAGCGGCAATTGGGCTTTGGATGCGCCAAGTTTGACCGAATCCACGCGCGACATTTGTCCCGCGCCTACGCCGACCAATTGATGTTCTGCCGCGTAAACGATGGCGTTGGATTTGACGTGTTTGCATATCGCCCAGGCGAAACGCAACGCGGTCAATTCCGACGGCGTGGGTTTGCGTTCGGTGACGATTTCAAACTTCTCTGCATTCAGGCCATCGGGCAGTAATTCGGCGTCGCGTTCCTGCACCAGCACGCCGCCGCTGATGCGTCGCAGTTCCAAATGTGCGGCGGATTTCAGATGGTCGCCCATTCGCAACACGCGCAGATTCTTTTTGGCGGACAACACCTTTTTGGCTTCGTCGGTGAAGTCGGGCGCGATGATGACTTCGGCGAACATTTCGGCGATTTCCTTTGCCGCTGCTTCATCCACCGTGCCGGAAAAGGCAATGATTCCGCCGAAGGCAGACACTGGGTCGGTGGCCTTGGCGCGTTGGAAGGCATCGAGCGCGGAATTGGACACGCCCACGCCGCAAGGGTTCGTGTGTTTGATGACGGCGCAGGTGTGCGGCAATTGATGATTGATTGCGCCTTTCGCGCGCGATTCGCGCAGATGCAGGCCGTGAAGTTCCATCACCAGTTCCCAGGCGGCGTCGGTGTCGAGCAGGTTGTTGTAGGAAAGCTCTTTGCCTTGCAACTGCTGGGCGGTGGCGACGCCGAATTCATCCGAGCCGGCGAATTTATACAGCGCGGCGCGTTGATGCGGGTTTTCGCCGTAACGCAAGCCTGCGGCTTTTTGCAGATTCAGTTCCAGTTCTTCCGGCAAATCGTGTTGATCTTTGGCGGTGTCGCCCAGCGCGACTTCGGGATTGGCGGGTTGGCGCGACCACAGGAAACGCGCGATTTCCTTGTCGTAAGCGGCAGTGTGACGAAAGGCCGTCAGCGCCAGTTGATAGCGCACCACGTAAGGCAGCGCGCCGTGATGTGCATCCAGCATTGCCGCGACCAATCCATAATCTTTCGGGTCAACGACGACGGCCACATCGTGGTGATTTTTCGACGCCGAACGAATCATAGCGGGGCCGCCGATGTCTATGTTTTCGATGGCGTCTTCCAGCGTCACGTCCGGTTTTTGAATGGTCTGTTTGAACGGATAGAGATTGACCACGACCAGATCAATCGGCGCGATACCGTGCTGCTGCATTTTGGCTTGATGTTCGGCGTTGTCGCGAATGCCCAGAATGCCGCCGTGAACTTTCGGATGCAGCGTTTTGACGCGGCCATCCAACATTTCGGGAAAGCCTGTCAGGTCGGAAACATCGCGTACGGCGAGTCCCGCTTCGCGCAGCAATTTGGCCGTGCCGCCGGTTGAAACCAGTTCGATGTTGTGCGCCGCCAGCTTTTGCGCGAATTCGACCAGACCGGTTTTGTCGGAAACGCTGACGAGCGCCCGCGTGATTTTCTTCAACGAATCTTCCACTTGAGTCTCCCTGGATTGGATGGGGAGATTGGGGGAAGGGGAGAAGGAGAGAAAAACCTCTTCTCTCCGCGTCTCCCTTTCTCCATTTCTCCCCGTCTCCTTGTCTGTGTTGATTGGATTATCGCCCGTAGCGTTTGAGTTTACGGTATAGGGTTGAAAGGTCAATGCCGAGCAATTCCGCCGCGCGGACTTTGTCGTCGCCTGTGCGATTGAGCGTTTCCAGCAGGTAGCGGCGCTCCAGTTCGTCCAGCGTCAGGGTTTGTCCGGTCAGGTCGCGGATGTTCAGCGGCGTGTCGCGGATTTTTTGCGGCAGGTGCGCCGGTTCGATTTGCTCATCGCTCAAGGTGACGGCGCGTTCGATGGCGTTTTGCAGTTCGCGGACATTGCCGCGCCAGTCGTAGTTAATCATCGCCTGCATGGCTTCGTCGCCGACGAATTTCGTGGAGACTTTCAGCGCGCGCGAAAACTTTTCGACGAAGAAGCGAACCAGAAGCGGAATGTCTTCGCGGCGTTCGCGTAAAGGCGGCAGCAGCAGGCTGAACACACTCAGGCGATAAAACAAATCTTCGCGAAAACGTCCGGCGGCGATTTCTTCGTCCAGGTTGCGGTTGGTGGCGGCGATGATGCGCGCGTCGAAGGTGACGGTTTTGGTCGAACCGAGGGGCAGAAATTCGCGCTCTTGTAGCGCGCGCAGCAATTTGACTTGCAACGTCGGCGGCATTTCGCTGACTTCGTCCAGAAAGAGCGTGCCGCCGTCGGCGGCTTTGAACAGGCCGAGTTTGTTGGCGTGCGCGCCGGTGAACGCGCCTTTGACGTAGCCGAACAGTTCCGATTCCAGCAGGTTTTCCGGCAGCGCGGCGCAGTTGATGGCGATGAATGGTTCGTCAGCGCGCGGCGAATTGTAATGAATCGCTTTGGCAATCAATTCCTTACCCGTGCCGGATTCGCCCAGGATCAAAACGCTGCTGGCGGTGGCCGCAATTTTTTCGATCAAGCGAAAGATGCTGGTCAGCGCGTCCGAACGTCCGATGATGCTGTCGAAATTGTATTGCTGTTTCAGTTCGCGACGCAGGTAACGGTTTTCTCGAAACAGTTCGCGTTGGCGCAGCGCATTGCGGACGGTTTGCAGAATGTCTTCGTTGATGAAGGGCTTGGTGATGTAATCGTAAGCGCCTTTGCGCAGGGCGGCGATGGCGGTTTCGACCGACGAAAACGCCGTAATCATAATGACCATCGCTTCGTTGTCGAGTTGCTTGA
>CAZRXE010000458.1:0-2626 GCA_964603695.1 uncultured Heliomicrobium sp. | reverse complement strand
GAAGTTTTCATGCGACGAGTGATTCCGATGTTGGTCTGTGCCCTTGGTGTCGTCGGCTTTATTGCCGGCTGCGGCGGCACGACGGCCCCGAAAGCCGCATCAGGCGAAAAGCCTCACGCGGATCATGCTGGTCATAAAGACGGTGACGAAGATGATCACGAGAAAACCGCTAAGTCTGGCAAGGCACATGACCACTCGGGTTGGTGGTGCAACGAACATGGCGTGCCAGAGGAGATTTGCTCGCTTTGCGACAGCAAGGTCGCGGCGGAACTTCAGAAGAAAGGCGACTGGTGCAAGGAGCATGATCGAGCGGATTCCCAGTGCTTCATCTGCCACCCGGAACTGGAAGCAAAATTCGCGGCCCAGTATGAAGCCAAATATGGGGAAAAGCCGCCCAAGCCGGAAGTCAATTGAGCGCATGATCTCCCAACATCGCGACTTGCTGGCGGTGATCGGTCGCCAGCAACCAACGCGGAAGACGCGAACCTGCATCGGCCAAGGAGGGCCACGTCATGAAAAAATCGCTCTCAGAGTGGATATACGCGGCGTGTATTTGCGCGGCGATCTGTGGCTGCGCGCAAACTCGCGGAAATCGAGTCACGGTCACAGCGAACAAGTCTGCTTGGGCTGAATCCGCTCCGACAGCAGATCGAGATGAATCAAACATCAATCGACGATCACGGAGATCAGCGGATTCCGATTCAATGGAATCGGGGCTGTTGCTGGTCAGTGGCGACGAGTCTGTTGAGCAAGACCGGTCCGTCCTTCATCCGGTGATGCCGGAAGAGGAAGGAATGGGAAGGCCGAGACTCGATGCCGCGGAAGTCACGCTAACGCTGGCTGATTTGGAAGCAATGGCTTTGGAATTCAATCCAACATTGTCGCAAGCCAACGCGGCTGTGGATCAGGAGCGCGGCGTCTATCGGCAAGCAGGGCTGTATCCGAATCCCCAACTTGGCTACCTCAATTCCACGGCCAATCAATTGGCCCCCAAGCAGTCAAACGGCGTCTTTCTCAGCCAAGAAATTGTCACTGCAAAAAAACTGTCGCTGGCACAGCAGTCGTCATCCGAAGCGATCAAGCGTTTGCAATGGGATCAGGAAGCCCAGCGGATGCGCGTATTGAATGACTTAAAGATCAGGTTTTATGAAGTCTTAGGCGCGCAGCGGGCCGTCGATGTCGCCCAACAATTGGAAAAGCTGGCGGAGGAAACATTGTCGGCGGCGGACCGATTGTTTGACGCCAAAGCCATTTCACGACCCGACGTATTGCAGGCTAATGTACAGTTGCAGACGACACGCATCAGTCTTGCTGAAGCCACTCACCGGCACGACGCCGCGTGGGATCAATTGGCGACGATGCTGGGAGTCCCGGACATGCAGCCGGTTCCTCTCGCGGGAGACTTGGAAGGCGATCTTCCGACATTCGACCAAGATGCTTGCTGGCAGAGGTTGCTGGCCGAGAGTCCGCAACTGCGGGCTTCGGAAGCGGAACTTGATCAAGGGTGGGCCGATCTCCGCGCCGCGCGTGCTCAGGCGGTCCCAAACATCACGCTGCAAACCGTCACCGACTACGACCAGATCACACATTCGACAACCGTTAGTACGCTCGTTGCGCTGCCGGTTCCGCTCCACAACCGGAATCAAGGCAACATAGATAAAGCGGCGGCGGACATCCGCGTCGATCAAGCCGAGATCAGCCGCGTGCAGCTTGTGCTGCGGGATCAATTGGCGGATTCGTTCCGGCGATACAAGTCGAGCCGCGTTCAAGTGGAACGGCTGGGAGAGTCAATTCTGCCGGACGCGGAAGAAACGCTCAAACTGACCAAGCAAGCGTTTGAGGGGGGCGAATTGTCGTTTCGGGATGTGCTGCTCGCTCAACAGACTTATGTCGAAAGCCGCGTGGCCTACATCGAGGCGCTCACCGAATTGCGAAAAGTCGTCGCCGAGATTGATGGCCTGCAACTGACGGGTGGCCTCAATCCCGCCGCAATTGGTTCCGCGATCCAGAATCAGCCCGGTGGCTCAACGCAACGGCAGCGTGCTTTGCTGAACGAAGTCAAGGACCGAGCCGCCAAGCAACTGCTGCCAGCCGCGCAGATCGGCCAATAAGGAATGCGATGAGTCAGAAAACACTCCGATTTCGCATTCAAGGGATGGATTGTGCCGAGGAAATCGCGGTATTACGGAGAGTCGTTGGACCGATTGTCGAGGGTAACAACCATCTCACGTTCGATATTTTGACCGGAGTGATGACAGTCACGTTGCAGGACGTTCAACCGCAGCCGGATGCCATTATTGCTGCCGTGGCGACGACAGGGATGCGTGCTGAGATTCAGAGAGAAGGGGTGCCAGCCGCGACAACTTCCTTCTGGGAAAGCGGACAAGTTTGGACGTTCTTGAGTGGCCTGTTCCTCGTGAGCGGGATGATTGCCGAGCGGCTTCCTACTTTTCTGCCATTTCCAGAATCTGCTGGTAACTATCTCTCGAAGTTATGTCTGGGATTGGCGATTCTGTGCGGCTTTCGTCTGGTTGCTCCCAAGGCTTTCCTGTCTGCAAGACGGCTTGTGCCTGACATGAATGTGCTGATGACGGTGGCTGTCATCGGCGCGGTGATCATCGGCGAA
>CAZRXE010000457.1:0-2155 GCA_964603695.1 uncultured Heliomicrobium sp. | reverse complement strand
CGGCTGCCGGAAACCAGCGAAACCATGATTTACATCGCCATGACTCGTCTGATGCTTAAAAGATTGGCCTCAGACTAACTTTTCAGACACGCTCTAAGAGAAGTTGAAATCAAAAGACGGTTTTCTTGATGCAATCCTCTTTCCTTGCGCGGCGTCCAAATTTCTGTGACGCCCGAGTTCAGCCGCTGCAAATTCCCTGAAAACAGAGGGCAAATAGTGTTTAGCCAATGAAATGAGCAGACTGCTCTGTTGCATACTCAGCCACGAATTTGCACGGATCTGCGGTCTTGAACGTGTCGGCGAAGAAATCGGCAGAAGGTAGGGGACAAATCGCCCTAAGCCCATTCAATCAGTCTTATGGTCATACAAGACCTTGTCTCCGATTCGGCGCAAATTCATTTCCGCCGGCAGCAATGCCGGAATTCCGCAAACAAACCGAGGAAGAAACGTGAATGCCGCGTTCAGGGAATTCCGAAGCGATGGTATTTGCGAACACCAAACTTCCCTCCACTCCGCTGCATCGTTCAGCGGTTTCCCGCGCGACATTGTGCGGGACGTGAAATCCAAATTTCGCGAGTTAAAAGCTAAGCGCCTGGGATATCGAACGCTCGACTTCAATGGCCGTCCGCCGCTGTGCGGTTTCTGTGCGGCAAACGGCTAAAACCCAATCACACCTGTTCACGCATTTCGCAATGCATTCTGCGCAATGCATTCTGGAGGAAGGAATGAAGGCACCTACATTACCCAGGTTCTTTTTGCAGGCTTTTGTTTTCGCCGTCCTGCTGGCGCTCCCCTGTCTGGCGCAGATTACAACCACGGGCATTCGCGGCATCGTGCGCGATCCGAACGGCGCTGTGATCCCCGGCGCGACGGTCAAAGCCACGGACAATTCCACGGGCGTTGAGCAAACCACCGTGAGTTCCACCGACGGTGGATTCATTTTTCCGGCGTTGCAATTCGGTTCTTATAAAATCACTGTCAGCGCCACCGGCTTTCAAAACGCCGTGATCGCGGCGGTGACGGTGGAATCGGGGCGCACGACCAACGTTTCGGTTGATTTGAGCCTCGGTGCGGCCACCGACACTGTGCAGATTGCCGCCGCCGCCGAGCAGCTCAACACCACCACCGCCGAAGTCGGCACGACGATCAATAACAAACACGTCCAAAACCTGCCTTTTGCCGGACGCGACAGTTTGAATTTCGCGGTGCTGATTGCCGGCAGTTCGCGCAGCACCAGCGACCGCAACAGCACCTTCAACGGTTTGCCCAACGCCTCGCTGAACATCACGCTGGACGGGATGAATAACAATTCGCAGCGGTTCAAAAGCGGCGGCACCAGCTTTTTCGCCTTCGCGCCGGCGCGCATTGACGCCATTGAGGAAGTCAGCGTTTCGACCACCGGCCTGGGCGCGGAAGCGGGCGGCGAAGGCGCAATGCAAATCCGCATGACCACCAAACGCGGCACCGAGCAATATCACGGCAAGGTGCTTTATCAGGGACAAAACGAGGCGCTCAACGCCAATGGCTTTTTCCGCAACCTGCAAGGACTGCCGCGCAATAAATCGCGCAATCACAACCCGGTCGGTTCGATTAGCGGCCCGCTGGTTCCGTTCTCGAAGCGGCTGAAGAACAAACTGTTTTTCTTTGCCTATTACGAAGCGCAGCCGCAGCCGTCAACTTCGACTTTCTCGACGCCGTTTCTGAGCGCGGCGGCGCAGCAGGGCAATTTCAGCTATCTGGCGACCGACGGCACGACGCGCACCGTGAATCTGTTGGATGTTGCGCGCACGAACGGGCACACCAGCACGATTGATCCGACGATGGCGGGCATTCTGAAAAACATCAACGATTCGCGCGGGGCGACGACCACCCGCTTGCAGGACATTCCGGGCGTCGCGCCGGGCTTTCTGCAAAACATGCTGTGGGATCAGTCGCTCAACACCATGCAATCGTTTCCCACGGCGCGCGTTGATTTCCAAATCACGCCCAGCATCGGCTGGCACGGAACCTGGAATTTGCGCAGCAGCGATTTCACGCGCGGCACCGCGCCTTATCCCGGCAGCCCGTATGATTTCGTCGGTGTGGCGGGTGCCAACATCCACTCTTCGGCGACGCCATACGTGGCCACCAATTCGGTGGATTGGACAATCAGCCC
>CAZRXE010000456.1:0-5408 GCA_964603695.1 uncultured Heliomicrobium sp. | reverse complement strand
TCTGCCATTTCCCACTCGCCGCCCTTGTCGGACAGGCGTTTCAAAACGAAGTAGTAATCCAGCAAAAGCAAATCCAAAGTGCCGTCACTGTTGATATCGGCAGCATTGATCTTAAAAATTGATCCAATTCCGCCAGGCAGCGCGCGCTCACGAAACGCGCCGAGCCGTTCGTTGCTGAACACTTTGACTCTGAAATTCCAGTCGAGCAGCGCCGCGTCAGGATCACCATCACCATCGAAGTCCGTATAAACAAAGTCGCGCAATTTCTCCGCACCTGGAAATGGCCGTAACTCCTGAAACTTTCCGTCGCCGTTGTTGCGCAAGACCAACGGCGCACCTTCCTGCGCGCCAAGCACGGCGTCCAAATCACCATCCAAATCAATGTCGCCTGTCCACGCTCCTTCATAAGCAGCGGAAATCAATCCCAGCGGCAAGTCCATTTTGAAGGTGACATCGGTGAATTTGTCGCGTGCATCCTGACGGTAAATTTTCAATCCACCTCTGCCCGCCATCAGCAAATCGGTTTTGAAGTCGTAGTTGAAATCCAGGCCGACGATGCCGTTCGAGCTGGACTGATCTTCAGCAGTGCCGGGAAAGGGCAGCGTCACATTTCCAACCTTCGCTTCGCGCCCATTGGCCAAAACAATCGTTGGCGCGCCTTCGCTGTCCAGGGCAACGATGCTTCCCCAAAACCATTTTTTGCCGTCTGTGTTGATTGGTTCAGTGCTGAATGAAATGGCTTCATCCGGCGGCGATGCTTGCGAACCCGGGCTGGGCAGTTTGAGGAACTTCAAAAACGGATCGCCCACGAATTCCGCCGGTGTCTTCACAGCGTTTAGGCTTTGGCGATACGCCGCGACGCGGGCCAGCACGTTTTTCAAAAAGGCCGATTGCGTGGCGGCGGCGCGCGGGTTGGCGCTGGCGGCGGTTTGTTGTAAGCCGGTCAATTGCTGCTTGGCTTCGTCCGGCCAGTTTGCAGAAGCTTCGCCAAGCTTCGCGGCGGCACGTTTCAAAGCTTCGCCGTCGCCGCGTTTGGCGGCCAGCCGCGCCACATCCAGCAACACCGCCAGGTTGTCCGGCTGCGCGGCCAGGATTTGTTCCAGCAGCTTTTGCGCTTCGGCATCGCTATTTTCAGTCGCCTGTCGTTCGGTTTCCTGCGCCAAGGCGTACAGGGCTTTAAGGTTTTTGGCGTCCAGCTCAACGGCTTTTTTCAGGTGGGCGATGGCTTCGGGCAGCTTGCCGCGACGGCCTTCGATCAAGCCGAGCAGAGCTTCGATCTGGCTGTTGTCAGGGGCAAGGCTGCGCGCTTTTTCGGCTTTTTCAAACGCCGTGTCGAATTCCTGTTGTCGCACGGCCAGCAAACCCAGATTCGCCCACGAAGCCGGTTCGCCCGGAGCGATGGTTGTGGCCAGCGTCAATTTGTCTTTGGCGCGCACATCTTCGCCGGTCTGCAATCCGGCAAGGCCGACGTAAAATGCCGAAACCAGGTCGCGGTACTCTTTTGAATCAGGTTTAGGCAAGCCGGCATTGCCATTACAGGCGGTGAAAGTGACTAGCAAGACAACGAACAAGGTGGCGCAGACTGTTAACCTGCGCCGGTCCTCGCGATTCGCGTCTTGTCGAGACCTCAACAGACTGACAGTCTGTTGTACATTCTTTTTCATTCCGGCGGATACCAGTCTTCTTTCTTCCCCCGCCCAACGCCCAAGGCGTCAGCCGCGCGATTGATGTAATTGAACCAGGATGCGATGAGAGTGATTTGCAGGATCGCTTGGTCGTCGAAACCGACCGCGCGCAATTTATCATGGTCTTGCGGCGTCAGGCGAGTTGCGTCTTTGGTCAATTGCACCACGTAATCCAGCATGACGCGGTCTTGGTCGCTGATGGGCGCTTTTTTGTAATCTTCGCGCAAAGCGGCAATCAGCGCGTCATCCAGCGTCACCATACGCAGAAACTCTGCGTGCGATTCCAGTCAGTAAAAACAGCGGTTTTCGACCGACACCATCGTCGCGATCATTTCGTGCTGCGCACGGCTCAGCGGCAAATCTGGCGACATCATCGCGGCAAACCCCGCAAAAATATGATGCAGCGCGTCCGGAATCAGCGTGTGTGAAGAGACAATGCTGTCGCCGCCGGGCGAAACCGGCGAAGCATATTCGCGCGGGTAATTTGCGCGCGCAGCTTCCAGCGCGCTGCGCAACTTATCGTCAGCCTCTTCCATGGGAATCGTGCGAATCCAGGTCATAACAAAACTCCTCAGTGAAAATGAAGGTCAGCGTTTGGCGTCAAAGGCCGGATACCTGCTCAACCGCAAGAGCGCCAAAGCGGCGACTGCCGCCGCCGCGCCGCAGATGAACAACGTCAGTTGATAAGAGCCTGTGCGGTCAAATCCTTTCCCCATCAGCGCGGGACCTAGTGCGCCGCCCAGCGGCACGGTGATGAACAGATAGCTATAAATTTCGCTGAAGGAGCGCAGGCCGAAATAGCGACTAACCAAAAAAGGAATGGTTGCGGATTCTGAGCCATAGCCGAATCCAATGAGTGCCGCCGCAATGTACGCGCCAAATCCGGTCGCTCCGGCAAACAGCAGAAAGATGCCCGCCGCCACCGACCCGAACGCCAATGTCGGTACGCGCTCAGCGGGCAACCGATCCAATAAATAGCCCATGCCCAACCGTCCGATCATCCCCGCCGCGCCCATCGCCGAAGCGGCTAATGCTGCACTTTCCGGCGTCATCCCGCGGTCTTTCAGCAACGAAACCAGATGAATCATGCAAGCCTGAATGCTCATCGAAACGACGAAGAATGTTCCCAGTAATAGCCACAACAGGCTGCCGCGCAGGGCTTCGCGGCGCGTCAATCCTTCGGCTTGAATTTCGTTTGAGCCGCGCTCTGCTGAGCGAAGGGAAACCGGCGCGTCTTTCAACCACAGCAGCATCAGTGGAATCGCAATCAGCAAGACCGCTGCGCCAGAAGTGGCGTAGGCATTTCGCCAGCCGAAATGCGTCAGCAAACTTTGCGTGGCGGACGGCCAGATGACGCCACCCAGCGCCGTGCCGCTCATCGCCACACCCAGCGCCAATCCGCGTCGTTCCGTAAACCAGCGCGAAATCAAACTCGCGTGCGGAACCGCTGACGTTCCCGGCCCGACCAATCCCAACAACAGAAAGATCGCAAACAGATGCCACAAATGCGGCGTCAGCAGCGCCAGCGAAGCGTACAATGCGCCAAACGCCGTGGTGCAAAGCAGAATCAGTTTTCGCGCGCCGAACCTGTCCGTCAGCCAGCCGGTCAGCGGCATTGTCAGCATTGCCGTCAGCGTGGCCAGCGTGAAACCCAGCGACACATCCCCGCGCGACCAGTTGAATTCGTCGCACAGCGCCGTCAGCATCACGCCAAACGCATTAACCAGCAGCGAACCAAAATGCAGAAACAACCCGACAGACGACACCGAGACCACCAGCCAAGAAGCGCGCCGTCGAGTTGTTTCTGCCAGGTCCTTTGTTGGGAGGATTTCGATGGATTGCATACTTAGAAGTTGAGTTTGATTGCAAATTGAAATGCGCGCGGGCCACCCGATCCGAAGACACCTCCCGAAGCTGTCACCGGGCGTCCGAAGCTGGATGACTGCAAATACCCCGCCGTGCCCGGCGTATTGCTGTCGCGAATCAGCACGTTACTGAACCCTGAATAATTCACATTCGACACGCCCAGAATGTTTGTGATGTTGAATAGATTGAAGACCTCAACCATTGGTTCCAGCCGGGCTTTATCGCCGAATTTGAACACTTTGGAAAGCCGCAGATCGAAAGAACTGAAATCGTCATTGAACTGCGCGTCTTCACCCACCAGCGGCAACGGTTGTCCATTCACGCCTCCGGCGGCATTCAATCGCTTCAGAAAGTCATTCAAATCCGCGCCATTTTTGAACAGCCGGCCTCCGGCGTTGCGTTGCAGCACGGGAATGCGCGAACTGGCGTCCGGCAACAAAATGTCCATCGGCACGCCCGAAGCGACGGTCACAATCGGCGCAAGCTGAAAGCCCAGCGGCAATTCGACCGCGCCCGAAAAGGTGAAGTAATGGCGGCGGTCATTCGGCGTCGGGCCGTATTCAAGCTGCACGTTGTTGGGATTCACCGGCCCGTTGGAAAACGGAATCTGATCGTCGTTGGCGTAATTGAAGGCTTTGGACAAGGTGTACGAGGCGCGGAACTGGTAGCGGTTGGAAAAGCGTTTTTCCAGGCTCAGCAGCAAACCGTCGTATTTTGTTTTCACGCTGGATTCCAGATTGACCACGCGGTCGGGGCCGCCCACCACAGGGTTGTTCACCGTGCCGACGGTGCGCCCGATGATGAAGCGCGTGCCGAAGTTGTGCAGGTAATCGGCGCGGACGACGAAATCGCGCGCCAGTTCGCGCTGAATGCCCAGATTGAACTGCTGCACCATCGGGTTTTGCAGATTGTTGTCAATGATGTTGATGCCGGAAGCGCCCGCGCCCGGCAGAATGAATCCGGTGAATGGATTGCTCAAGGTCGGCGCGAATGGCTGAAACCTACCCGTCGCCGGATTGATGAAAATCGGCGCGCCGGTCGGATCAGTCAGCGCGTTACCGGCGCGAACTTCGACGGCCAGCGCACGTCCGTCCAAACCGCGTTCCAGCGAAGCAATCTCCAGCGTGATGCGGTCGTAATAAATGCCATAGCCGCCGTGAATGCTCGTCTTGCTGTCATTCGTCGCCCAATTGAAGCCAAAGCGCGGCGCAAAGTTGTTGGTGTCGCGCTTTCGGTCGCCGCGATAAAACTGCTGCACTAGCGGATTGCGGTTGCCGTACCAATCGTTGTTGTTGACGTTGGTGTCCAGTTCGTAACGCAGCCCTAGATTCAAAGTCAGATTGCGATTGACGCGCCAGTCATCTTGCGCAAACAGCGCGAAGTGATTGTTGTCGGCATTATCAATCACCAGCGCCTGCGTAGGTTTCGAGCTGCGCAACGTGACGGCAAAGAGCAAGTCATTGTCGTCAATCCGCCCGTCGCCGTTGAAATCGGCCTGCGCGAAATCCTGCACCAGCTCAATGCGGCCCTGCTGAAACACGCCCAGGTCGAACAGCGAATCTATGCGTTGAAAGTCGCCGCCGAACTTGAAGGTGTGCGCGCCGCGAACCAGCGACAGCGCGTCAGAAAATTGCAGCCGGTTGACTTTTGTCCCCTGCGGCACGCGGAACGAAACGCCGTCCTGAATCGAAGGGAAGGTGAGTTGCGGCCCTCGCGTGAGTGGATCGGTTGTGTTGTGAAAATTGTTGACGCTGAAATTGAAGCTGTTGACGGTCGTTGAGGTAATCACCCTGGTCCAGTTGGTCAGGAAGGATTGATGGTTGTTTTTCAGGTTCTGCCGCTGCGAAGCCGAGCCGA
>CAZRXE010000455.1:0-4726 GCA_964603695.1 uncultured Heliomicrobium sp. | reverse complement strand
AGCAGGTTGTAGGCAAAGCCGAAGCGGAACTGGAAATTATTGTAATCGCTCTTGACCGCTGCCTGGCCGTCTTGAGCAAAGCCCAAACCACCCAAAATCTGCGTGCCGTTGAGCAATTGAGTGCGATTGATGCGCGCATTGGCCGGATTGACCGTGGTCGTGTCAAAGCCGTAATTCAAGCGGTTATAACGCTCGACCCCAGGCAGGTTCGCGTCGTAGCGGAAGCCGAGGTTCAAGGTCAGCTTGCGCGTCACTTTCCAGTCGTCCTGGAACCAGGGCGCGTAATACTTGGCCATGTAAATCGGGAAGACGTTGTTATCAATGTTGCCGCCGTTGGGCGCGCCCAACAGCAGGTCGGCGATGCCGCTGCCGCTCAGTGCGTCGCCGCTATTGAATGTGCGCTGCGTGAAAGTGCGCCCGAAGGTCAGACGCAGCCCGGCGTTGCCGGCGTTCTGGCGCGCGTATTGTTGCAGTCGCAAATCCAGACCGAAGCGCATGCTGTGCGAACCTTTCACCGTCGAAACATTGGGCTGGATGCTGTAAACGTTCGTCACTTCGCGGCCAAAACTGCCGCGTCCGAGTTGGATGTTGTCGGTGATTTCAAAGCGCGGGAACATTGGAATCGGCAACTGGCTGATCAATCCGCTGGGGAAACCGAGTTGCGAAGCGTCGTAACCCAAGCCGTCCTGGAAGCGGGCTTCTTCAATATAGCGGTTGCCGGAAACGCGCAGATTGAAAACCGTCGTGCTGTTGAAGGTATGTACCCAGTCGCCGACGCCGGTGTAGTTGACGCGGTTGAGCGGCAATTGTCCGTCCTGCGCGGGACCTTGTGTGATGCCGTTCGTCCAGCGGATTTCCGCGCGGTTGTTATAGCCGTAGCGGAAAAAGACCTTGTCCTTGTCGCTGATGTTCTGGTCAATTTTGAAAATCCAGTTTTTGAATTTGTCGTTGGCGATGTTCGGAATGTCCGCGTAATTATTGCGCCACAGATCGCCGCCGGGCGTCACAGTGTTCGGCTTCGGGTAGAGCGCCAGCAATTTCGCGGCAATCGGATTGATCCGGTTGGCCGGAATGATGTTGTTCGGGAACGGATCGCGCACCCAGGCACCGTTCACATCGCGTCCGGTCGCCGGATCGTAGATCGTAATCAATTGTCCGGCAGCCGTTTTGTATTCGCGGAAATCGCCGTTGCGGAACGCTTCGGTCGGCACGGTGATGACCTGCGGGTTTGGCGTGCCTTCGCGATAGCCTTCGTAGTTGAACAGGAAAAAGGTCTTGTCGCGTCCGTCATAACCGAGTTTGCGGAATACTGACTTCGGCAAACGCACGGGGCCTTCGATCACGCCACCGTATTGATCCAAAAAGTGTTCGGCTTTTTCCAGCGTGCCATCCGCGCGGCGAAAGCGTCCGGCGGGCAGATTGCGGAAATTGGAGAACAGGTAGTTCGAGTCCAGCCAGTTGCGGCGGTAGAACTCATAAAGCGAACCGTGGAATTGGTTGGTGCCGGATTTGATCTGCACGTTGACCACGCCGCCCGCCGTGCGTCCGTACTGTGCGTCGTAGCTGTTGGTGATGATCTTGAATTCGCCGACAGCATCCACTGGCGGAACGTAGGCGATATTGTTGCCGCCTTGAATGGAGTTGTTCGGCGCGCCGTCCAGCAAAAATTCGTTGCTGCGGTTCAGGCCGCCGTTGATTGACCAATCGGCGATGGCCCCGTTGTCAAAGGGGCGCTGGTAAATCGCCGGGCCGTTGTAGGTGATGCCGGGCGTGAGCGTCGCCAGCATAAATGGATTGCGCGCATTGAGCGGCAATTCGACGATGCGGCGGTTTTCGATGACGTTGCCGCGATCCGCTTTGGCTTCTTCCAGCAAAGCGGCTTCGGCGGTGATGGTCACGGTTTCGGTGGCCGCGCCGACTTCCAGCGTCACGTCAATGGTCGCCGTCTGGCTGACCTGCAATTCCTGCTTGTCGCGCAGAAATTTTTTGAAGCCGGTCGCTTCCACCGCGATGGTGTAAACGCCAGGTCTAAGGAAGGGCACGTTGTAGTTGCCTTCGGAATTGGTCGTCACCGTCACGGTCTCGTTGGTCGCCAGATTGCGCACCGTGACCGAAGCGTTGGCAATGGAGGCTTTGTTGGGATCCGTCACCCGGCCATTGACAGTCGCGCGAAACTCCTGCGCGAAAGCCAGGACCGAAAACAGGCAAAGCCAAAGCAGCGAAAATGCCAGATGCCTTTTCATTTCGAGGTCTCCTGTAGGTTTGGTTTGAGTTCCCGCCCAAGCGAACCGGGCGGGATTGACTTGATAAAGTAATCGCTTAACTGCGCGCGTAAATTAGCGGTAGTAATCGCTTAAGTCAAAACTACGAACGTGGAATTTTTTGGTGAATCGCCACACCGTCGAACAACGGCGCGGCGCTGTCGGAAGCAATCATCACCGTACGCGCCTGCCGCAAGGGCAAGCCCAGCACGTTGACGAAATTTGAAGGAACCGTTTGCAATTCGTTGTGAATCAGATAGCCGCCTTCGGCTGTCATCGCCTGAATATTCGTCAGCGCAAAAAGCAGTTCCGGCGCGCTGAAGTAAGGAAAGACGTTGGTAACGATGACCAGATCGTATTGCGGCGAATCCTGATAACGTTCAGTGACGATGTTCAGCCGTCCGGCGCTGACGGCACTGACAACTTCCGGGCGAAGGCGAAGCGATTTTTTCAAATGCCCGGCAAAACGCGCCGGAACGTCCAGGCTTGATTCCACGCCGATGCTTTGGCCGAAGCCACGAAAATAGTCTTTGAAATCTTCCGTCAGCGGTCGGGCTGCAGAATCCTTCACGCCGGAAAGAATCGAAAGCGAAACTTCTTTGCGCGCGCCCAGGGATTGCAGATGCGCCAGGACGCGGTCGTTGATGTCAACGCAATGAATTTTCAACCGCGAGCCTTCCGCCAGTTTCAACGCCAGCAAACTGTCGGCGATAGCGAAAGGCTGGTAGCTTTGCGGGCCGAACAGATCAATCAAATCCGTGCGCGGCGCGAAATCCATTCCCGGCCCGACGATCAAAACCCTGCTGAATTTGGTTTCGGGATGCTGCGCTTTCAACGCCGCGAGCGCCGTGTGGACGGCGAAGTTCGCTTCAATCTGCGTGTCGGTGCTGTGGCCGCGCTCCTGATAGAGCGAAGCCACGAAAGCGGCGACTTCCGCCGGTTTGACCGAGCGCGAAGCGAATTCTTTCCGATACAGAAACTTCATCGCGCGAAAGTATTCGGCCTGCAAACGCCGGGCGGCGGAAAGTTCCGGCGACGCGGTTTTCGCCAGCAAACCGGCGAAGTAACTCAGCCGTTCATCCGCGCTCTCCTTTTTCGCCGCTTTCAAAAAATCGGCGATGCGCGTTTTCACCGCCTGAGAAATCTTTTCGCCCGCAAGTTGAAAGCGTTCGTCTTCGGCCAGAAAACGCGCGCGTTCGGCGTCGCTCAAACCTTGCACGAATTGATAGGCGCTCAGTGCCGGTTCAATCGGCGGTTGCGCCGTGAAGCGTGATGATTGCAACAGATAAAAGATCAAATGATCGTATTCGCCCTGCAGTTCGCGCTCTTCCGTCCGCCGATTGATCTCGGCAATCCGCGCTGCGAACTCATCGCGCTGAATCCGTTGTCGTTCCAGCCAGGGACGCAGTTCCGCCGGCAAATCGTCGTAAACGACGGCGCGTTTCGCCGGCGCGGAATGAACACCGGTCAGCGCCAAAAATAAGCCAACCAGGAACAGCCACGACAATCCGCACACTGCTCTGCGATGAAACAAGTTGCGATGGTTCATTGCGCGCAATTTCCCCGCCACCTTGCGAATAAACTTCAACCTGAAAATTCAAAACGTGATTTCAGCCACCAGCAAAGCTATTTGCGTATCAATCTTTCTTTTAAGTCGTTTGTAGATGTAGGAAGGATCAAGTCCTAAGGCGAGTTGGATTATCCAAACGGCCTACGGAAGTGTCAAGATAAAGGCCGAAATTTTAGGCGCGGAGTTCAAACCGGAGGTCTGAATCCCGCGCCGTGAGCGTCATTTGTTGAAGGGTTTCTTTCTCGGCAATGCCGGCAGGCTTGGTTTCGGCGTATCCGCTTCCTGAGCGGCTGCCGAAACGTCGCTTTGCAGTAAATCAAACCTGCCGCTCAACCGCGACAGGCCAAAACCGAAGAGCGTCAGAAATCCGAAGAAGAACGCGATAAACAACGCCACGTCGGCCAGTAAACGGCCCAGCCCGGACATAACCTCCGCGCTGGGTTGCAGAGTTGCGCGTGGAGTTCGCAACTTTTGTTGTGCAAGAAACGCCTGGTAGCGAGCCGAAGAACTCGCCGCCTCACCGCTGGAATGTTCCAGTTCCTCCGCCGTTGAATTCCTGCCTGCCGGTTCAGGGGAATGAGCAGGCAAAATGGACAGGGTTTGCAGCTTCATTTCAAGCCTCCTTCCTGGTGTTACGAGTTGTCAACGGCCCACGGACAACAGCAGCCTGAAGCACCGTGGGACGGGGCAAGTGGAGGAGTGTGCAATTGGGCCTGTGGTAAAGAGCTTGTCGGAAAGAGCGTGTGTGCGCGGCTGAGCCGAACGAGGAAAACCGTCCGGTTCAAAAGCGTTTAGGGTTATCCAGGGGGAATTACAAGGAATCGTGATTGATGGGCGCATCTTAAAAAACGGGCATGAGCCTGTCAATCGAACTGGAATCTATTCATTTTCCAGA
>CAZRXE010000454.1:0-5728 GCA_964603695.1 uncultured Heliomicrobium sp. | reverse complement strand
GACCGGAACAGATAAAACTCGACGTTAGACAGGTAAAAGGCGGAGATTTTTTCGTTGATCTCCTTGGCGAATTCTCCGATGGCGCGAATGGCTTTCACGCCGGCGACATCGCCCGTGGCTGGGATGATGCGGTGCTGGTCGTGCATGGTTTTAATCACCATGAAGTCAGCCTCGTTGGCCAGGTAGTTGCGGTACTTTCCGGCCAGGTCTTTTTCCAGCAGCAAATCGCGATACGCCGGAAAGAAGCGTCCCGTCGGACGGTCGCGAATCGTGTAACGAACTTCCAGACAGTCGGTGTAAAACGCCTGATAGATTTCATCAATCGTTTCCCAATCGCGTTGGTTGAGCGGTACGCCGAAGCTTTCGATTCGTTTGTGCATATCGGCTTTGACCTTGTCGGCGATTTTCTGGTCGAGCGGCGTGCGGTCGAAATAATCCACCAAATCGCGAATCGGGCGGTCGTTCCATTTCTTGTAATCTTTGGGGAGTGGGCGACCAAACAGGTTCGAAAGGTATTCGATGCGGCTCCGCGACATCATAAAAACCGACTTGAACATCAGGTGCTGCAACAGCGCGTCGCGGCGAATATCAATCATAATCGCCAGCTTCGGTTTGATCTGCGCAATGTAAGTGAAGTTCTGATCCGGCCCGACGCCCATGTAAATTCCGCCGCTGACGTTCATTTTGGACAGCGTGCCAAGCACGTGCTGGTAAGTCAGTTCGTTCGAGACCAGATTGTCCGAGCCGAAATAACCAGCCTTTTCCGACAACCGCGCCACCAGTTGGGCGAAATCGCCGCGCTTTTCGCCCGCATCTGCCTTTTGCTGCGCTCGCGATGGCGAAGCGTGCAGGCAAACAATCATGGCGAACAAAACAGTTCGGATAAACGATTGGCGGAAGTACTTCATCTTGCGTCTCTCCTACGAATTTGGATTGGGGATTTTTGGGTTGAGATTCGAGATACAAATCTCACGAAGGCAATAAAACACGGAAAGGCTGGAAAAGACAAAGCCATTTTTCAGCCTTGGGCGGCAAAGACGCTGTTTCCGGCGCGGGCCAAAAAGCAATTCCCGGTTGATGGAAAATGAATAGCCGTCTTTGTAGCGCGCCAGTTCAGCCGGCGATTTTCAATTCATAAATGCCGATCTTGATTGTCTGTCCCGGTTTCACTTCGGCTTGTTCGCCGGGCTGGATTTCGCGTCCGTCCACTTCGATGGCGTTGCGCCCGACGCATTCCAGTTTGAAGCCGGCGTCCTGTTTGGTCAGGATGGCGTGTTTGCGGCTGATTTCCTGATCGCCGTCGAGTTTCACATCCACCGGAAAATCCTTCGAGCCGCGGCCCATTTCGATCTTGGCCTTGCTGGATTTGAAAACTTCCGGTTCGCCGCCCTGGCGTTGGAAATTGACAACAAACAGCGGGGCGCGCGGGCGAATGATGGTGCGTTCGCCGTCTTCGGGGTAAAGCGGTTCGGTGTTGCCGGGCGCGGTGTCGGCCAATGCATTGGGCACTGCCTCCGGCGCGGCCTCTGTCACGAGTTGCTGCTTGGGTTTGGGCTTCCGCGCGGTGACTTCGGTGCGCGGCGAATTGTCGTCCCAGACGGCCTGGACGCGAACCTGCCCTTTGTTCAACGCACCGTCAATGCTCAGACTGAGCGCGATTTTGTCCGTCTTCAGCGATTTTCCGCCGACCAATTCCTTGGCGCGTTGCGACAGGCTGGCGGCCAGACCTTCTTCCAAACCTTCGCGCTTGCGGCCTTGCCACATCCCATCGTCTTCCTTGCTCAGAAAGATGATGTATTCGCCGGGCAGGTAAGTTTGTCCGCCGGGCGGCGTGAACATTTCCGTTTTCATGACGGTTTCGACTTCGCGGGCGATTTTGACGAAAAATTCGTCCCACTGGCTCAACTGCTGCTGCGGTTCGGGCGTCTGCGAAATCGCGTCTTCGCCGTCCAACCATTTTTTGACATTGCTCAAAATCTTCATCGCACATCCTCGTGTTTACAGTTACCACCAACGCCGGGAGACTACCCGAACATATTCCTGATTTCCATTGATCCAGCCTTGCCTCGCATCCAGCGGCGCGCTGGGCTGTAATTGCGTCCACTGACTGACCTCAATCTGCAACCACCCCTGTTCATTTTGCGAAATCACTCGATGGCGCGTGCCGTTGGAAATTGTGCCGATGGGGTCGAACTGCGTGCCAGGGCCGCTTCGCACGTAAAGCCCCGAACTCTTCACTTCCACTTCTTTCGGCGTGCCAAAACCGCCGCTGAAAAAGTTGTAGACGCTGACCAGCAAACCCAACAGCGCCGCGCCCATCAAGCCTATAAAAATCCGGCGACGAACCGCTTCTGAAAATTGATTGGCGAATTTCGGCGGCGGCGTTTTTTGTGGCGGCTTGGCGGGCGTTTGTTTTACGCCTTTGCCCTGCTGCGGTGCCGGTCGCGGTGATTGCTGTGGTAATTGCTGCGGTGACTGCTGCGGTAATTGTTGCGGCGGTTGCACGGGTGCAACCGGAATGGCCTTTTGCGGTTGCAGGTCAATGAAGATTTTTCCCGGACGCTCCGCGCGGTGCCTGGGCGCTGTCGGTTCTGCTTGTATCGCCGTTCTCTGCCCTGCCGGTTCGGGTTCAACCGAAACAACCGGCGCAACCGCTTCCTGCAAATGAGAAGTCGCCGGCGTCGGATCGAAATCGGGTTGCACTGGCGTTTTGGGCAATGCGCCTTCGCGAACGCTCAGACGCGGTTTGACGATGGTTTCCTCGCTGGGCAGGTCTTCCAGCTTGACGGTTTGCGCCAGCACGGCGACTTGCGCCAGTTCGTGCCAGAACTCACCGACCGTGGCGTAACGGGCGCTCGGATCGTCTTCGGTGGCGTGACGCAGCACGTTCACCAGCGCCCTGGCCCAGGGCAAGTTCATCATCGTTTCCGGCAGCGAAGTCACCGGATCGCACTTGAATTGGTTCGGCGCGCGTCCGCAGACGATGGTGTAAAAACTTTTGGCCAGCGAGTAAACGTCCGCCGCCGTCGTCAGTTGATGCGTTTCGTCTGTGGCCTCGTTCGGATTGTGTTCGGGCGGCGCGTAAACGTCTGCGCCGACGCGCGTAATTTCAACGGATTCGCCGGAAGAGATTTTGGCGACGCCGAAATCAGCGATTTTCACCGTGCGTTTGTCGGCGCTGAGTAGAAAGTTATTCGGTTTCAGATCGCGGTGAATGATGCCTTTGCTGTGAGCGTAAGACAGGGCTTCGCAGATTTGATGAAAGTAAAACAGCGCCTCGTCCAAAGACAGTGCCTTGCCCGGACGATGACGGCAAAGTTCCAGCAAATCGCCGCCCGGCATGTATTCCAGCACCAGGTAATGAAACGTCACTCCGCGCAAATCAATGGCGGTTCCGTGGTCGGTGCGCAGAATGACGTGCGGATGCCGAACCGTATCAAGCGCAATAGCTTCGTTTTGAAAATTTTCAACCAGCGTGCGTTCCAGATCGGCGTCGGGTGTGCCTTGCAAACTGGTGTTGAGCGCCTTGATGACCATGGGCAGACGATTGGCGTGGCGGTCGTAGGCGATGAAAATCTCCGCGTAACTGCCACGGCTCAACCGCTCGCATACTTCGTAGCGGCCATCCACCAAGCTGTTGTCCAGTTTCAGTTCAGGCATATTCCCACGTTAAGGAAAGGGAGAATGGGGACAATGGGAAGGAGAGATCGGGAGAATATCAATCATCGGAACAGAACTTACGTCTCGCCCTTTCTCCTTTTCTCCCAGTCCGCTTATCTGAATTAACCTGCCGGCTTCGTCGTACTCGCCGGCGAAGCGTTGGCCGACGGCGAAGAGGATGGCGATGCCGTCGGCGTAATCAATTTTTGCAAACTGTCGGAGGCGTTGCGCGCTTGTCCGATGTTCAGATAGGCCGCTGCGATGAAGACCCAGGCTTCGTCCAGTTCCTGATTAAGTTCGGCGGCTTTTTTGAAATGGTTGACGGCTTCTTCAAATCGCTTTTCCTGGAAGTTCAGTCGCCCCAGGCAGTACTGCGCTTCGGCGTTGTTTTGATTGGCGACGAGTAGATCATTCAGCCGCCTTCGCGCTTCATCGTTGCGGCCTGCGAGCATTTGACCATAAGCGTCCGCCACATCCGGATTACTGGGGCTGTAACGAAGCACACGCGGTTGATTTTCTCCGAAGCCGGGCGCGCCGTTGTTCAGCACGCGCGACAAAGGCCCGCCGAACAAGCCGCCAAGAACGAATCCCGTAAGCAATGTGACAATCAAAATACTGCGACTCATAAGCTTCGACATCTCCTGTTTCGGCTCAATCTGTTGAGCCGATTCATCGTTGGAAGCCGTTTGTTTTCGGCGTTCTCGTTTCGCGGCGGCTGTTTCCGGCGGCGGAATATCCGTTTTCGCCGCTTTCTCCGCGCTCGCTCCCCTTTCTAAATAATTTGTGACGGGCGGTGGGCTTTCAACCGGGGGAATGCCAAGCGGTGGGATATCAGGCGGAGAAATTTCGGGCGAATCGAGATCATCCGGCGAGAAATCCTCCGCCGTGTCCATCTCGTCTTCATCCTCGTTCTCGCCGGCAGGCGGCGCATCTTTCAGGCTGATTTCGGCGAAAACCTTCGGCCTTTCGACTCTGCTAGTGTCTCTGACGGTCTCGCCGACCACGCCGGCGGCAGCGCCCACGCGAGCCGTCGAACGCATCGGTTTGGTTTGTTCATCGGCTTCGACAGGAGTTTGCGGCAAGGTGTCGGTCTGCGCGCTGAATTGGACGATGATGGCGGTCAGATTGTCTTCCGCACCGGCGTTGTAGCAAATCTCTTTCATCGTCTGGCAAACGGCTTGCGGATGGTCGCCGCTACGCAGCAGCTTTTCCAATTGCTCGTCGCGGATGTGGCGCGTGATGCCGTCGCTGCACAACAGTAGCATCGTGCTGCGATCAATTTCGATTTCGATAATTTCAGATTCGACTTCCGAATCGGCCCCGATGGCGCGGCTAATGACGTTGCGGCGCGGATGATTTTCGGCTTGTTCCGGCGTCAGAATGCCTGCTTTGACGGCTTCGTTGACTTCGCTGTGATCGTCCGTCAGTTGAATCAACCCTTGCGGATCGAGGCGATAAACGCGACTGTCGCCGACGTGCGCGATAATCGCGCGATTGCCGCGCACCGCCGCCAGCGCCAGCGTCGTCGCCATCCCGTCGAGTTCCGCGTTCATTTCCGATTCGGTGAAGATTTTCTGGTTACAAAGGTCTATCGTCTTGCTGACCAAATTGCGCAAATCCTCCATCTGCGATTCGGGCAGCGAAGACGGTTGCGGCTGGCTGAACACGCGCTCGAATACTTCGGCAACCGTTCGACTGGCAATCTGTCCGCCGCGACGACCGCCCACGCCGTCGGCCACCAAAAACAGACCTTGCTCCGGCATCGCCAGCAAATTGTCTTCGTTGGCCTGACGCTTGAGTCCTTTGTCCGAAATTTGTCCGATTGTGGTTTTGAGCATAGGTGATTGGTAGTTGGTGATTGGTGGTTGGTGGTTGGCCGAGTACTGACCAACCACCAACCACTAACCACCAACCACCTTGTTGTTCCGATGCGAAATCGCCATCAGCATTCCCAGCATGAAAAAGCTTGTAATCAACGACCAGCCACCGTGACTAACGAAAGGCAGCGTGATGCCCGTCATCGGCAACATGCGCAACACGCCGCCGATATTGACCAGCGCCTGGAATC
>CAZRXE010000453.1:0-3458 GCA_964603695.1 uncultured Heliomicrobium sp. | reverse complement strand
GGATCAAGTTACTGCTCGCAAAGCGAATTGCTGCTGACGTTTGGTTTGGGAAGAAATGACAAAATTGACCGCGTCGAAATTGAATGGCCCAGCGGCAAGGTAGACAAACTGGCCACTCTCAACGCCAATCAACTTTATGTCGTTAAGGAAGGCAGCGGCCTCAGCGAAAGCAAACCTTTGCCGATGGCCACGCCGATACCTGCACCATCGCCGAGTGGGACAGTTGCAGCAAAGTAGATGGAGGAAAGCTTATGACTGAGCAGGTTAAAAGCGGACAGGATTTCCGCTACAACTTTTTTTGTCCAAACTGTGGTGAGGTTGAGTACCTAGTCGAAGTTATGGCGTTCGAGGCTCACCAAGTAAATCGAAATCTGGCTTACGTCAGGTTGGTTCACGGTGAAGTAGAGCGTTATGACTGCTATTTTTGCGATGAAGAGATTGACCCGGAAATCGGCATCAAAGAGAGAGCAAAAAATGCATCCTTTTGAAAAGGTTTTGAGCGTTTCGGCAGAAGAAATCGAGTTTGAGCTTCGGGGATTTCCTGATGGTGATTGGGCTGACTTGCTTCTTAATCCGCGCCGTCTTCGCGGCAGCGATTTTCTGATGCGATGGTCGCAGGGAGTTTGGAGCGAAGAACGAATCACTCAGGCAGTCAATGAAACGGATGAATTTTGGGCGTTGCCTTATGGGCCAAGTGGCGTTGCGCCGGACAATGATGTCAGAGCATTTGAGCTTTATTTCGAGCGTCTGGAAAAAGCAGGGCTTGGAAAGGTGAAGCGCCCGGACTTATTGATTTTCCGAAAATCCGATCAATCACGGATTCAGCAAATCGTCGAAGAGTTGGGAGGAGTTGGCGAGCTGCCGTTCACAATGGAAGAGTCCGCGGCAATGCAAGAGATTCTGGCAAAGGCATTGATTGCAGTTGAATGCGAAAACAGTCTTTGGAAGGCCGGCCAAATGCCTGATTACGGCGCGGCGTTGAAGGCGCAGAAACGATTGGGCGGAAAGCTTGGGTTGAAGAAAAACGCTGTTTTGCCAACGGTCATTATCAAGGAAGAAGACCGTGCTCCTTTGCTCGGCTGGCAAGCGCAACGTGGCGTTAGCATCCACGTCTGGCAAGTTTTCTATGACAAAGCTTGGGGAATCTCTTTGAATCAGGCGGAAACTTTGATTGAAGAAGGTTTGATTTTGCCCACGATTCAAACTTTTCAAGCGCCGGGCGGTGCGACATCGAAAAAAGCGATTTACAAGTTTTACCATCATTACGGTTATCAACTCGGTCATTCGCGTGAAGAGCCGACGCTGGTTGCGGCTCACATTACAGACAAAAACGGCCACATTCTGCCCTATGTACGCTTTGAAGGCGGAAGCATGGCGCTTGATTCCGAAGCGTTGGCTATTTTGCGAGAGTTGTCGAATGTCAAAGCTTAATCACTACAAAGTGCCCACCGATTGGACGGCCAGAGAAGCCTTGAGAGAGAAAGGGCAATTCTGGACGCCGGATTGGATTGCGGAAGCGATGGTTGAATATGTACTTGCCGCCGGAAGCAAGCATCTGTTCGATCCGGCGGTCGGAGCGGGTGCGTTCTTTCGTGCGGCAAAAACCGTGGCGAGCGGAGAGGTTGCCTTGACCGGCATGGACATAGATCAAGCTGCGTTGGCGCAAGCGCGGCAGTTCGGCATTACTGACCGGGAACTTGCCGGTGTGCGGCTTGGCGATTTTGTCCTTGAACCGCCGAAAAACAAATTGAGCGCCATCGTCGCCAATCCGCCTTACATTCGCCATCACAGGCTTTCGGCGGAAACCAAAGAGAAGTTGCGACGCTTGAGCGTTGAATTGACGGGCAGAACCTTCGATGGGCGCGCGGGATTGCACATTTACTTTTTGATTCGCGCGCTGCGGCTTCTCGAAAGAGATGGCCGCTTGGCGTTCATTCTGCCTGCCGATACTTGCGAAGGCGTTTTTGCCGCAGACCTATGGCGATGGATTACTGAAAACTTTTGTCTGGATGCGGTGGTCACGTTTGCGCCGGGCGCTTCTCCTTTTCCTCAGATTGACACCAATCCCATTGTGTTTTTGCTCAGAAACGCCGCGCCGCAAGAGCAGTTTTTATGGGTCAATTGCCGGGAAAGAGAAACGGCAAACCTGCGCGCCTGGATCGCTTCCGGTTATTCAGACGAATCGGCGCACGGTTTTTCAGTCATTCGCAGGTCTTTGACGGAAGGAATTGCAACCGGACTTTCCAGACCGCCGCTTGATGAAAAAATGACTGGGCCGACGCTGGGAGACTTTGCCAAAGTTCTGCGCGGGGTGGCGACGGGAGCGAATGAGTTTTTCTTCCTGACTCGCGAGCAGATGAAAGATTTCAAGTTACCGGAAAAATTTATGATCCGGGCGATTGGACGCACCAGAGATGTGCCGAGCGATGAAATCACGCCGGAATTGCTGGCCGGCGTGGAAGGCCTGGGCCGACCAACGTTTTTGCTGGCATTGGATGGAAAACCTGTAACGACTTATCCGGCGTCGGTGCGTTCTTATTTGGAGCAGGGCGAGCAGCTTGGATTGCCGGACAAACCGCTGATTTCGCAGCGCCGCCCCTGGTACAAAATGGAAGCTCGTGTTGCGCCTCCTTTTCTTTTTGCTTATCTGGGCAGGCGAAATTCCAGATTCATCCGCAACCGTGCCGGCGTGATTCCCCTGACTTGTTTTCTTTGTGTTTATCCCAATCGTCAGGATCAAAAATTCGTTGATGGCCTATGGAGCGTGCTGAACCAGCCGGAAACAATCGCCAATTTGCCTTTGATCGGAAAGTCTTATGGTTCGGGCGCGATTAAAGTCGAACCTCGCGCGCTGGAAAGATTGCCGCTGCCTGAAAAATTGGTTCGCTGGGCGCAATTGCAGTATGAGCCTCGCCTGTTTTGAAGAAGACTTCTCAGTCCGAACTCTCCGCCGCGCTCACTCTCCGGCCAGTAACGGGCGTTGTGCCTGGATGAAGCGTGTGACGAAGGTTTCCGCCGGTGCGTGCAGGAGTTCCTGAAAATTGCCGCGCTGCACCAATTGCCCTTCACGCATCAGTAAGATTTCATCTGCCAGATAAGCCGCCTCGCCCAGATCGTGCGTTACCAACACCACTGTCTTGCCCAGTTGTCGGAAGATCACACGCAGGTCGGTTTGCAGATCGGCGCGAATCATCGGGTCGAGCGCGCCCATTGGCTCATCGAGCAGCAGCACTTCGGGGTCGAGCATCAACGCCCGCATCAGGCTGACGCGCTGCCGTTGCCCGCCGGAAAGTTGTTGCGGAAAACGTGCCAACACGTCCTCCGGCAATCGCACCAGGGTCAGCAATTCGGCCACCCGATTGCGCACCTGCGTTTCCGGTTGTTTAAGATGACGCGCCAGCAACGTCACATTGTCCAGAGCGGAAAGATGTGGAAAGAGGCCGCCTTCCTGGATGACG
>CAZRXE010000452.1:0-6358 GCA_964603695.1 uncultured Heliomicrobium sp. | reverse complement strand
GAAAACCGATTTGGCCACCGTTGATCTGAAAGCGGCCACGCCCGATGAGCAACAAACACTCGATTTCGGCGAAACACGTCTGGGCGAAGTCATCGGCACGGTCGCTTACATGAGTCCCGAACAAACGCGCGGCGAAATCCTGTCAACCACCACTGACCTTTGGTCGCTGGGCTGCGTGATGTATCAGGTGCTGACCGGCAGATTGCCGTTCAAAGGCGTGAACACTTACGACACGCTGAATCTGATTCGCGACCGGAAACAAGCGCCCGACTGGCGCGCCTTGCCCGCCGATACGCCGAAGCCGCTGCTGCGCGTGTTGCGGCAATGTTTTGTCAAAGACCGCAGTCGTGCCGTTTCCGCCGCCGAAGTTCACGAGACGATTCAGCGGCTGCGCAATCCTGTCATCAAACGTTGGAAGTATGCGGCGCTGGCCGCCACGACGTTATTGACGGTGATGGTCGTGGCGTGGTTGTGGGTGCTGTTCACCACCACGCCGCCTTTGGCTTCATTGGCGGTGGCGCAGTTCAATGAAACCGGCGCGCGGCAGGCGAAGATCGGCGAAGGCGTCGCCAAATCCTTGCGCGATGCGCTGGCAACGGTTCCCAATCTGACCGTGCTGCCGTATTCGGGAACCGGCGAAGCCAAATTGACGCAAACGCCGGATGTGCTGGTCAAAGCCATGGGCGTGAATTGGCTGCTTTCCGGCAACGTCGAATATCGCGGCGAAGAAATTGAAGTGCGGTTCAAACTGCACGGACGCGACGGTCGTCAGGTCGCCGAAGACTCGCTGACCGGCCCGCGCGGAAATTACTCTGAAATCCTGACCCGCTTGTCGCAACGAATTTCCCGTTTGATTAACGCCACACCGCCCAATCGCTACACGCTCGGCGTCAACAACGAGGAAGAGTATTTGCAAGCGATTGCATTGTTACAGGGCGAATTGAGCGACAACACGATTGATGAACCGATTCGCTTGCTGGAAGAACTGGCGCAATCCGAACCGGCCTCGGCACGCATCAAGGCAGTGCTGGCGCGGGCGTATTTGCGCAAATCCGTCCTGACCGAAAAAGACAACAAGCTTTGGGAGCAGAAAGCTCACGCCGCTTCGCAGGAAGCGCTTCAACTCGATCCGGCTTTGCACGAAGTCAAAGTGACGAATGGGATCATTCTCGCCTTTGAAAAAGACTTTGGCCGGGCAATCGAGGTTTTGCGCGAAGCCTGGCAGGCGCAATCGGATGATGTGACCGCCGGACTGACGCTGGCCAGAGTCTATGAGGAAAATCGTCAGTTGGTGGAGGCTGAAGCCGTTTACAAAGAGATTACCGGTAAATTGCACGGCTACTGGATGGCACACAATGAGCTTTCGCATTTTTACTACAAATTCGGACGATACGAGGATGCCGCCAACGAAGCCGCCAAAAACCTGGCAGTGAACCAGTTGAGCGAGGCCGGATGGACAGTGCTGGGAAACAGCCAGTTCGAGTTGGGACAGTACGCGCAATCGGAGCAAAGCTTCCGAAGCTTGCTCAATAATTTGACGGGCCTTTCCGGCGGCGAGCGCGCGAAAGCTTTATCGGGAATCGGTCTGGCGCAGTATTTTCAAGAACGCTTCGTGGATGCCGCCGACACGTTGAGGCAGGCGATCAATTTAGACTTACAATCAAAAGACCCGCATCTGTGGAGTCTGCTCGGTGATGCGCTGACGGAAATCGCCGGAGAAGAGCGGGAAGCTTACAACGCCTACAGCAACTCGATTGCCATTCGCCGCGACAACGCCCTCAACACCACTGGTAAAGTTCGTCTGGCCGAACTTTACGCGAAACGCAGCCGGTCGCCGGTGGCCACTACTGAACAGTCTGCCGGCGATCAACGCAAGGCCGTTGAATTGATCGAACTGCTTGTCGCCGCCGACAATCAGGCCAAGTTGACACCTAACGCTTATTTTTCGGCAATCAAGGCTTATTTCTTTCTGGGTGATTTACCCAAAGCGATTATGCTGGTCGAAAAAGGATTGGATGCGAAAATGAGCCTGACCAAGCTTGAACACGATCCGCAGTTGAAACTCTTGCGGCAGGAAACGGCATATCAGGGAGTTCTTGCCCGAATAAAACAATCACAAGGCCGGAATTAGGCTGACCGGCAGCAAAGATCAAACAATTAAATGAAGGAGATCATTCGATGAAACGAGAAGTGAAAGTCACATTGCACAAGGACGTCAACGGCAAATACGCCCTGACCGTCAGTCCCCAAATCACCACCATGGGCGAAGAGTTTGCCGAAGATCAGATTGTTAACGGCCAACCCACCGAAGTGAAAAGCCTCATGACGGTCGCCTGGGTTTTGCAGGAGAACGACACCACAGGAGCGGGCGTGCCGAACGCCAAACAATTGGCGATTCAGTTTCTCGGCTCTTCTCCCTTCCAGGTTCTGCCTCCTCAAACCAACGCCGACACGACCACGCCCAGTCCTTTAGTCGCCAGCGTCAGCGCAGATGCGTCGGCCCAATTGGAGTCGCAGGAATTCAGATTGATTAGCGGAACTAACGATTGGACGTTTTACGAATATGAAATCGCAGTCATCGCCAAAGACAAAAATGCGGCGGGCGAAGCGATAGATGTCCCCGTCACGACACGAGCATTTATCAAAGGCAAACGAGGAACCATCATCAAGGGCGATGTGATGGACGACGATTAATTCGCGGTTGCGCGAATCAATCCATTTACTGACCGAAAAACTTAAAGTTTGCCGCAAGTTCCTGCGGCCAACCCACAATTGCCAAAAGGAGATTCGATGGAGAAGAAATTAATTGCCGAAGCCGAATGCAAGCCCGAACCGAAACTGGATGACTTTCAAAAACAACTGCTGCAAATGCGCCCCGAAGAGATTCGGGAGCGGCTTTCCTGGCTGCCGTATGAAACCTTGCAGCAGGTGTTTCGTCCTTTGCGCCCGCGCCCGGTTGCGCGGTTGGTGACGATTCGCGTCAAGATCCGTCGCGGCGTGCCAGTGGATTTAGACATCAGTCAGGACTGGAAAACGCTCAACCCGCAGGAGCAAATCGCCTGGACTTGCGAAGGCGGCAGTGTGGAAATTCGCTTTGACCGCAAAATCAGCCCTTTCATCGGCGACCGGTTTGAATCGCCTTCCGGCGCGAAAACCTTTTCCGGCAAACCCGCTCAAACGCGACTGCAAATGGCCAAATTTCAATACACCGTGCTTGTTACAACGCCCGACGGCTACTTCCTGAAAAAAGACGCCGAACTGGTGATTGACCGGAAGGCGCTGAAAAAGTAAGTCCCGACGCTCTTTTCATTCAGGCGGTACTCAAAATGTAATGCCGAGCCGATTTGTCCTTGTTCCCGACGCTATATTTTGAGTGCCGTCGCCAACTCCATCAGTCTTCACACTCGCATACTCATTCCTTTTTAATTCTCAGCAAAATAACAAGTACCTGAGTTACCTATTGACAGCTTTGAAAAAAAACTTACATTCCCGCCCGTTCGTGACACTGCCCACACAAAAAGTAACATTTGTCATTCGATAGTAGTTTCAAGTCACTATTCGACGGATAAAGTCTTTATCGCTTCCCTGATTTCATTGGCTTTTTGATCGTTTGCCGGACTGGCCGACGATTCCTGGTTGTGCCGTGCCTCGCACTGCATAAGGTACTTCCGTCTCCATCTCGCTCATCAATCGCTCAGAAAGATCGCCTGTTATGTTACTCGTGTGCTTAACAGGTAGCTGCCATTGCAATCTGTCGCTTCGGTCGAAATATAGCTCGACCCTGAGGAGAATTTATGCGCTCAGTGCTTCGCGCTTTTGTTACTTTTGTCATTTCCTTCAGCTTGATTACTGTACCTCCCTCTGCCTTGCGCCGAGCTTACACGCAAGAATCGCAGGCCGCAGCGCAGACTCCGCGCAAGCTCGTCGCGCACGAACCAAACACCTTGCTCATCAAGTTCCGCCCCGAAGCGACGGCGCAGATGGATTACCTGCTCGAAGCCTTTGGCCGGCAACGCCGAACCCTGCGCGGTTCGGGCGGCGTGGTCAAACTCCGGCTCGACGCCGGACGCGATTTCGATGCCGCGCTGGATGCTTTGAGCCGGCTGGATGCCGCCGTCGAATGGGTCGAACCGAACTATCTCGTCAAGCGGGCTTCCGCCAAAGCTTCTTCCTCGCGCACGGCGGCGAAAACCGCCGCGCCTAAAAACGCCGCCAAGGGCAATCACACTGTTGCTGCCGCCAATTCCACCATCATCGCCGTGATTGATTCCGGCGTTGATCTCGATCACCGCGAATTGAAATCCCTGCTCTGGTCGAACGAAGGCGAGAAAGCCGGCGAACGTCTGTCGCGCAACGGGCAGGACGACGACCGCAACGGCTTTATTGACGATCTGCGCGGATGGAACTTCGTGGCCGACAACGGCGACGTGCGCGACGACTTCGGACATGGAACGCAAGTGGCCGGCATCATCGCCCAGGCCGCCGGCCTTCATCGCGGTTCGTCCATCGGCCTGCTGCCGTTGAAAGCCTTGGATCAAACCGGCGCGGGAACCGTCGCCGACATCGTCGAGGCGATGGATTACGCCGTCGCGCGTCGCGTGGCCGTCATCAATTGCAGCTTCGGCACGGCGGGCAATTCGCAGGCGTTGCTGGCCGCCGTCAAACGAGCGGAAACAGCGGGCATTGTCGTGGTCGCCGCCGCCGGCAACGAAGCCAAAGACCTTTCGCAATCGCCTTTTTACCCGGCAGCATTCAGTAGGCTGGGCAGTAGGCTGGGCAGTAGGCTGGGCGGCGCGCCGCAAACGCAGAACCTGATTTCCGTCGCCGCCACGGAGGAAGCGCGTCCGGGCGAAGTCCGGCTGGCGGGGTATTCCAACTTCAATGCGGACATCGCCGCGCCCGGAACGCTGCGCACCACGCATTTGAACAACGGTCACGTCCATTTGACAGGAACCTCCGCTGCTGCGGGCATCGTCGCCGGTGCGGCGGCCCGGCTCAAGCAAGTGCGCGGCTGGGTGTCGGCGCAAACCGTGCGCGAGAGCATTTTGAAATCCGCGCAGGAATCGCCGCGCCTGCTCGGCGCGCTGGCCAAAGTGTCCAGTCGCGGCAGCGTCAATGCTGATGCGGCGCTGGCGCAGTTTGCGCGTGGAACCTCCGTCGGCAAAGCGGCACAAAGCGGCAAAGGCAAACCGCCTGAAGTGACGCCGGACATCCTGGCGGCGCTGCGCGCGGGCGCGAATCTGGACCTGTTGCGTAACAACAAACCGCAGCGCCCGAATCCGCACTCTTCGGCGGGCACGCCGGCTGGAACGGAGCCGGCGAACTTGGGCAGGCAGCTTGAATACGCCACGCAAGTCTTGCCCGGCCCCAACTACGACGATCCCAAACCGACCGTCACAGCCAACTACAACGCCTATCTGACCGAACTGAGCAAGGCCGCGAACGCCACCGGCCCAGCGGGCAGCCAGCCGATGCAAAACGTTGATCCCACCGCCGGCAGCGCAAGCGTCGGCGGATTCAGCTACAACCTTGATTCCAAAAACTACAACTTCATTGCCCCGGTGATGTCGTTGGCAGGGCGCGCGGGCAATGATCTGTCACTGGCCTTGAGCTACAACAGCAACGTCTGGGTGCGCGATGCGGCCGGCAACACTGTCGCCTTCAACGCCGACCGTGGTTTTCCCGCGCCCGGCTGGCGGCTGGGATTCGGCTCGATTCAAATTCACGCCAACACGACGGGGCCGTACTACAACTCCGTGACCGGCAAATACAGCATCATTTACATCGCGCCGGACGGCACGCGCCGCGATATGGCGCAGATTCCCGGAACTTCAAAATACAAGACCTACGATTCCAGCTACATCGTCTTTGACGCCGTTGCCCAAATCATGTACTTCCCGAATGGCACGCAGGCGAAGTACGGCGCGTACTCCTAGGATCCGAACAATTACGACTTCCAGGCGCTGCCCATCGAACTCAAAGACCGCAACGGCAACTTCATCACCATCAATTACAAAACGCTCAACTGCGGTGGCAACGGTTTGAAGACCGTCCTTGATTACGTGACGGACACCGCCGGGCGGCGAGTGGATTTCAACTACCAGAACAATCGCCTGACATCCATCAGCCAGACGCGCGGCAATAGCACCTACTCTTACGTTTATATTGACTACGATCCGGTGACCATTCAGACCAACTTCTCTAATGGCGCGACGACCGATCCGGCCACCATCAACGGCGCGGCTGTTTACTTTCCCACTCGCATCACCTATCCGACCGGCGTCAATTTGCGTTTCGCCTACAGCAGCTACGGGCAGATCAGCGCGATTGAAAAATGGGTGCCGACCACCACCGGGCA
>CAZRXE010000451.1:0-4387 GCA_964603695.1 uncultured Heliomicrobium sp. | reverse complement strand
AACAGTCGGTATTGCATAGCAACTTTCTCTCCTTCGGTGATGGGCTTCTTGTTTTCGCCTGGTGAATCCGTCGAGTTGGCAAAGTCAGAACGCCCGAAATGGAGTTCTTTGCCGGATTTTTCGGATCGGCAACCAAGCTCTTTGCCTTAAACCGAGTTGGAAGGTTTAGGAGTTCGGAAGTGTACGCGAGCCTTGCAAAGGGCGTCAAGCTGAGGTCGCGACGTGCGCTGAAGAGTGTGAAAACCCCGCCAAACCGAAGTTTGACATCCCAAAACCCTTCTGTTAGCTTCCCGGCTTTGTTTGACGCGGCGATAAATCCTGGCATTTTTATGGTTCAAGCAGTCCGATTCTGGCGGGAGACTAGAGATCGAGTGAAACCGGCAAGTCTGTTAGTTGCGATCCTGGCGCTGGCTTTGTCCGTGGCCTCGTGCAAACGGCTGATCGTCACCAAAGACAACTCCATTCCTAAACTGATGACGCCGTTGGCCGAGGCCAAATTCGACGATTTGGTCAATCAGTTGCAACCCTTCACCAACCTTCAATCCTTACGGACTTCACGGGTCGGAATCGTTTTCGTGGATGCGGGACTGACCGAACGTTGGCCGGAAACCAATGCCATTCTGGTGTTGCAGCGCCCGGACAAAATCCGGCTGGTGATTCAAGCGCCGGTCGTTAAATCGAAAGTGGCCGAGATGGTTTCCGAATCCAACCATTTCAAAGTCGCGATTTATCAACAGACCCCGCGTTTTCTGATAGGAACCAACGACTCCGATTACAGCGTCTGGCGGGAAAAGCTCGGCGAAAAAGGGCGCAGCGGACTGGCGGCGGCACGGCCTTTTCACTTCACCGAAGCATTGATGATGCGCCCGCTGAATTTGAACAATCCGCGTTTCACTTACTCAATTGAAGAAGCTTTGGTGGAAGAAGCCGACGCAAGTCCAAAGGCGAAAAAAGACGCGCGCGTGGTGCGCAGCTTTTATGTAATTTCTGAAATCGAGCTTTTGCCGGAAGGACGGGGCGGGGCGCTTGTTCGCCGCCGCTTCTGGTTTGACCGAACGAACAAGACGCAATTCAGCCGTCAACAAATCTTTGACGCAAAGGGCGAATTGGCAACTGAGGTTCGTTACTCAGACTTTCGCAAGCTCAGCGAAAGCAGTCAGGATTTGTGGCCAAGCATGATTTCGGTGATGCGGGTGCACGATGGTTACTCGGCGCGGCTGCTATTTAATGAAGAAAAATTCGAGATCAACCCTGAACTGCCGCCAAACGCCTTCGTCCTGGAAAACACGGAAAAGCTGATGGAATTGGATTTGGATAAACCGCCGGCGCAGACACTTCCCTGATACTCAATTTTATGGACAGTCTTGTTGTTTCAAATATTCGACAGCGCCCAACGCGCACGCTTATTAGTGTGGCCGGCGTGGCTTTAGGTGTCTTGCTGGTTGTGATGAACACAGGGCTGGTCGAGGGAATGCTCAACGACCGCATCCGGCGTGAACGTGGCATTGGCGCGGAAATTCAGTTCGGACGCGAAGCTTCGATGCTTTCGCCGTCTTCCAGCAACCCGGTGGATGTTCGGTACGCAGGCCTGCTGCGCCAGATACGAGGCGTCAAACAGGTCAGCCCGGTCGGGTATTACGTTCAAAGCGGCAACAGCGGCCTGGGCATCGAAATCGTCGAAGGTGTCGAATTCGACAGCTATGCCGCGATAACCGGAATCAAGATTGTCGAAGGCCGCGCGTTTCAGGCAGACGATGACGTGCTGATTGACGAATTCAAAGCCACGCACGGCAAATTGAAAGTCGGCAGCGAAATTCAGGTTTTTGGCAAAATGATGAAAGTGGCGGGAATTTATTCGCCGCAAGTTGGATCAAGAATCAAATTGTCTCTGGGGGCGCTGCAACGCGCTTTGGGTGCTGCAAACAAGTGCTTTTCGATCCTGGTCAAAGTGAATGACCCAGACAAACAAACGGAAGTTCAGCAGCGCATCAACGACGAACTGCCGGGTAACAAAGTGATTTTGACGCGCGAATTGGGATTGGATTTCGGACGGGAAATACCTGGAATCAAAGGTTTTGTTCGCGCAGTGCTGGCACTGTCCATCGTCGTCAGTTCGCTGGTCATTTTGCTGGCGATGTATACGACGATCACCGAACGCACGCGCGAAATTGGCATTTTGAAATCGCTTGGCGCACCCAAACGCTACATCATTGGCGTAATTGAAAAAGAAGCATTGGCAATCAGTTTGATCGGTGTCGTTGTCGGGTTGGGGCTGGCGGTGATTGCCGGTTGGGTGCTGGAACGTGCAACGACTTTGCAATTGGAATTTCATTGGTCGTGGTTGTTGCGCGCGGCGTTGATCGGGCTGGGGGCGGGCGCGCTGGGAGCGCTTTATCCGGCGGTGAGGGCGGCGAATCAGGACGCGGTCAAGGCGTTGTCTTACGAGTAAAGCATGGACGCAATTCTAAAGACTGAAAATCTGGTGATGACTTACCGCCAAGGCAAAGTGGACGTACACGCCTTGCGCGGCGTTAATCTAACGGTCGGGCGAGGCGAATTTATCGCAATTATGGGGCCGTCGGGATGCGGTAAATCCACGATGTTGCATATTCTAGGTGGCCTGCTCAAACCAACTGCCGGAAAAGTTTTGGTTGACGGCGAAGACATGGCCGCGATGGGCGACGCCGGGCGCACGGATGTTCGTCGGCGCAAAATCGGTTTTGTTTTTCAACGCTTCAATCTGTTTCCAACCCTGAGTGCCGAAGGAAATTTGAAACTGGCCGAGGATATTCACGGTAACGGCGGGAAAGGCGTGGATTCCGAAACCCGCCGCGAAGTCTTGCGGATGTTGCGGTTGGAAAATAAAATGCGTCACAAACCCCTTGAACTATCTGGTGGAGAGCAGCAACGGGTCGCCATCGCGCGAGCCATCATCAACCGTCCGGCAATCATTCTGGCTGATGAACCCACGGGAAATCTTGATTCAGAGAATTCCGAGATCGTCCTAGAAATGCTGCAAAAACTGAACCGGGAATTGAAACAGACCATTGTTATGATTACGCACAATCCTGAAGCGGCGTCCGTCGCCGCCCGCACCATTGAGATGCGCGACGGAATGATCGTCGGCGAACGCTAAAATCGAGGACTGACGATGAAGTCAATTTTCGTGGGAATCAAAAATGTGCTCCTCTGGTCTTACGAGCGCGGCACTTGGCAGTATGACTTTCTTTGCCTGTTGATAATTAGTACGGTCTTTTTGCTGCCGGGCAAATATTTTGGTGACCGCGACCGAGCAAGCGTCAAAACGGTGCAGGCGACAGGGATGGTTCACGAGGTTTCCATGAGCGAGTTACAGGATTTTTTACAAAAGCAGAACAAGTCGGAGTTGGTGTTGAACTCTCCGCAGGAAGCAATCGTTCTGTACCTACGCGACCAACTTAAGCAGAATGTTGAAATCAGTAAGTATGAACCGTTTATGAACCCGCAAGGGCGGGTTGGCTATCGAGTCTGGCTCAAGTGAAGCCCGACGGTTGTTATCCCAAGCCATACAGATGGAGAAGGCACGAATGAAAAAAATTGTTACCCTGGCGATCATTTTAGGAATGTTTCTGACGCTGTCGGGAGCCGCCCTGGTGGACGCCAACGCAACGCCCCAATTGCTCACCGGTGTTCTCAACAAGATGGAGACCGCCCACAAACAAATGAAAAGTCTGAAAGCTGAACTCATTCAGCAGAAGACCAATCCCCAAATCGGCAGCACCGACACCGATTACGGCGTCGTTCTTTACAAGCCCGGTGCGGGCAAGGAAAAAGGCAAGCTGCGCATTGATTACACCCGACCGAGTAAGGACATTGTTTCCGTGGTTGGCGAAAACGTCACTTTCTATCAACCTCGTATCAATCAGGTTTTCAAAGGCGCGCTCAACAAACTTTCCAAAGGCAAAGCCGGTGTGAATCTGGTTGGATTGGACGGTTCGCTGAAAACGCTGACGGCGAACTACAACATTGATTTCGTCAAGGACGAAAACATCAACGGTCAGATGACCACGCTCTTGCGGTTGACGCCTAAATCCGGCGGCAGCTACACGGCGATTGATCTGTGGGTCAATCAGCAAAACTGGCTGCCGGCGCAATGGAAAATGTTCGAGCGCAACGGCGACTTCACTCTGATTACGTTGAAGAACACTCAACTTAACGCAAACATCGCGGACGCCGACTTTGCTGTTAAAATTCCCAACGGTGCAAAAGTCGTAGATAAATTCTAAAACTGCCGGAAGCCACGCTTTCGGTGCTGGAAACCCATTCAATTCAAAAACGGTTGCCGACAGGGACGAGTTAAACAAGCTCGTCCCTTTCGTTAATTTCCGAAACTCACCCAAACAAATCA
>CAZRXE010000450.1:0-3263 GCA_964603695.1 uncultured Heliomicrobium sp. | reverse complement strand
AGCCGAGCAGATTGTTGTTGGTGAAGTTGATGGTGAATTGCTGGGCGTCCGTGATTTGCGAAGTCACCTGAACGGCAAAATCGGATTGATACTTGCCGGGAAACATCCGGTCAGCCATCTCGTTGAAAATCTGAGCCAGCTTGGCCGCGTGGTTTTGGCTGACGGCAAACACGATGGTCTTGCCGATTTCGCCGTTGACGGGATCGCGCAGCGCATTTTCCAGCAAGGTCTTGCAAAAGAGCGCATTGGTCGCGGGCGAGAAAAACCGCTTTTCAAATTCGCGTTGCTTGTAAGTTTCCTGCTGGTCGTCGCCTTCGCCGTCGTTGTATTCGACGACGAAGCCGTCTTCGGAAAGCAGTTTGGTGGTGACTTCGCTGCGCGCGTCTACCACGGTTGGGTGAATCAAAAAAGGGCCATCCGGGTCATTCACGCCATCAAGCAGCGAATAGCGAAACGTTGGCTGTCCATCTTCGCAGCCAAAGGTGCGGTAAGTGTCGAGCAACAAGCGGCGCTCGAATTCGCGGGGGTCTTTGGTCGTGGGCTTGGTGGCGTCGAACTTCTTCAAATAATCGCGTGGCGTGGCCGTCAGTCCGAGTTTGTAGCCGACAAAATAATCAAACACTGCACGAGCGTTGCCGCCGATTGAACGGTGCGCTTCGTCGGAAATGACCAGATCAAAATCCGTCGGCGAAAACAGCCGCCGGTATTTGTTGTTGAAAAGCAGCGATTGCACGGTGGTCACAACGATTTCGGCTTTGCGCCAGTCGTCGCGGTTCTCTTTGTAAATGACGGCGCGGTAATCATTCGCCAGTGTTTTCTTGAACGCCTTCAGCGCCTGATCTTCCAGTTCCAATCTGTCTACCAGAAACAGCACACGCTGAGCGTTACCAGTGCGCAAAAATAGTTTGATGATCGCCGCCGCAGTCAGCGTTTTACCTGTGCCGGTTGCCATTTCCAGCAGGAAGCGGTCACGGCTTTTGGCAACTGCGGACTGAATCGCGTATACGGCGCGTTTTTGATATGGACGCAAAAAACGCAGGCCATTCGTTTCGATAAACCCGGCGCGCTCGGCTTCGTTTTTCCACGCAGCTTCGTTGGCATAACCGTGGCGTTGCGTCAGCACTACATAATCATCTGCAACGTCCTCTTCAATCAGTCGTTGCGGATTGGGCACAGTCTTTTGATAACCGGAAATAGATTTCGGCGTCGGAAAGGCTGTAATGATGTAAGGGTTGCCACGCTCTAAATCCCAAAAGTAATGCAGGTTGCCATTTGAAAGAATGACGAAGCGGCAGTTGAGCGACTTGGCATATTTGCGCGCTTGTTCTTTGCCCGCCAGCGGATTTTTGTCTTCGGCTTTTGCTTCGAGAACACAAAACGGAAATCCCTTTTCATTCAGGAGCAGGAAATCAACGAAGCCTTTGCTGGCTTTCTCGAAATCTTCGCCAAGTGCGTCAAGGTCTGGCGCTTTCACGGTAACGCTTGGTTCCAACTGGATATTGGCAGCCCCGTTGGCATCCGCAAAAAATCGCCAGCCGGATTCTTCGAGCAGCTTGTTGATTTTGATGCGTGCAGTGGCTTCTTTCATAGTTTTATTGCGTGGCTTAAATAACTAGGGCACGTTCATCAACAGCTCAATGTCGCTGGGCACGGGCGCACAATTGTTTTCTCATCGCCTTGTGAGATTGTCAACTTTTTGAAGCTCGCGCAATAATCCAAAGCGCCTTTCAATTCAATCGCCGGAGTTTGTGCCCATGATTCAAGTTCTGAAATCCTTACAGCTAATCTTTCTGCTGGCGCTGCTGTGCCTGCCGCTGGTCGCGCAAACACCCGGCCCCAATCAACCGGGCGATCCGCGCAATATCAAAACCGGTTCAGTCATTCCAGATGAAGGCTATAGCGATCAGCCGTATGCGGTCATCACCAAAGATGGCGCGTGGCTGTGCGTGATGACAACGGGCAAGGGCGTAGAGGGCGAAGGCGGGCAACACATCATCGGCGTCATCAGCCGCGACAAAGGCCGTACGTGGAGCGCGCCGATTGATATTGAGCCCGCGACCGGCTTTGAAGCTTCGTGGGTTGTGCCGTTCAAAACACCGAGTGGGCGCGTCTATGTTTTTTACACCTACAACAAAGCCAACCTCCGCGCAGTGCCTAATGCCGGGAACGCGAGCAAGCGCGTGGATACGCTGGGCGTGTATGCGTTCAAGTATTCAGACGACAACGGGCGCACGTGGTCAAAGGATCGTCATGAGATTCCGATGCACGTCACCGAAGCCGACCGCGACAACAACTTCGGCGGGCAGACGCTGTTTTTCTGGGGCGTCAGCAAACCCATCATCCATAAAAAAAACGGGCATACAGGCGCGGTGTATTGGGGCTGGAACCGCGTCACGCGCTGGGGCGTGCCGGGTACGCTGGTGCGTTCGCAGGGGCATTTCATGCGCAGCGACAATCTGCTGACTGAGCGCGACCCGAAGAAATTGCGCTGGAAGATTTTGCCCGATAGTGATGAAGGCATACGCGCGCCGAAAGGGCCGATTGCCGAGGAAATCAATCTGGTCAGTATGAGCGACGGTCAGTTGTATGCGACCTATCGCACGATTGACGGCTATTTGTGTCACACCTACAGCCGCGACGACGGGCGCACGTGGACGCCGCCTGCTTATGCAACGTTTGCCAATGGCCGCCCGATCAAACATCCGCGCGCTTATGCTCCGGTGTGGAAGCTGAGCAACGGCAAATATCTGCTCTGGTTTCACAACCACGGCGGCGAGCCTGTGCATACGGACGAATGGGGAAAAGGCAGCTATTACCAGAGCCGCAACCCGGTCTGGGCATCCGGTGGCGTTGAGCGTAACGGGCGCATTGAATGGTCAGAGCCGGAAATTCTGCTCTATGACGATGACCCGAAAGTGCGGGTGAGTTATCCCGATCTGATTGAAGACGGTGGGCGTTACTACATCACCGAAACGCAGAAGAGCATCGCGCGCACGCACGAAATAGACGTAGCATTGCTCGAAGGCATGTGGCGACAGGCGGAAAACAAACAACTGGCAACGCGCGGGCTGGCGCTGGCGGGCGAACAGACAAAGGCCAATGCAAGTTTCTCCATGCCTCAGCTTCCGTCGTTGCAAACGGGCGGCGGCTTTACGATTGACGGTTGGTTGCGGATGCGGGAACTCTCGCCGGGACAGGTGATATTTGATGCGCGCGACAGCAGCGGCAAGGGCATTGCGCTGACGTTTTCCAATCGCTTCACG
>CAZRXE010000449.1:0-7262 GCA_964603695.1 uncultured Heliomicrobium sp. | reverse complement strand
CGCTTGAACGTCAACGCCGACGATTCTGCCCGTGGCCGTGAAAAAGGCGTCTTGCCGCAAACGGCCAAAGAAGAGCAAGCCGCAATGCGCAAACTGTATATGCAGTCCGTGCTGAAAAAAGCCGGCGCGGAACAGAAACTGGTTCAGATCGGCGGCGCAGGCAGCAAAAAAGAAGAAGGTACCGGCGCAATCAGCATGTCCGGCGACTAATAGGTTCCAACATCACTCTCAATTAACAAGGGATCACTCGTCCCTACTTTGGCTGTCAGCAGCTTTCAGGCTGTTGGCAGCTTTTGTTGTTGTCAGGCGTTTTGGTTTGGCGGTGGAACTTTCAAATCACGTCTCAGAAAAAAAAGGGACTGGCGAGTTTGCTCCGATGGACCATTCAGCCGACCACCCCTGGCAAACCAAATGACCGTCTTTGCAAACCCGCCGGCCCGACTTATGCCGTCCCCACACGCAGGGTGCGACATAAAATGGATACCTGGCGTCTACGCTGTAGGAATGCCGGTGTGTCGAAAGCTCGGCACACCGGCATTGCTGAGGTTCAAAGATAAATCGTCAATCTGATTCATCTGCTATCAGCTAATTAAGATGCTGAATTTTTTTGGAGATGAGTACGAACTGAATTTTCTTGAGAATTTTTCTTCACCCTTCCACCTTTCCTGGTCAAAAAGTAATTTTTATGGACGGCATCCACGAAAATTCTGCCCTAAGCGTGTAGGCAAAACTTGGTAAGCCATTTCCACCCAATCGCAAAGCAATGGCCGTGTGTCGCGAGGATCAATAATTTCTTCGATGCCGAAACCTTCGGCGGTGCGGAATGGGGAGCGTAGTTCATTGAGCATCGCTTCGATTTCGCGACGGCGTGCGTCTGGGTCGGGCGAAGCTTCAATGTCGCGTTTGTAAGCAGCCATCACGCCGCCTTCAATAGGCAGTGATCCCCAATCGCCGCTCGGCCAGGCGTAGCGCAAATTCAGCGCCTGCGCGTTGCCGTGCGCAGCGCCAGCCACGCCGAAAACGCGCCGCAGGATGATTGAAACCCACGGCACTGTGGCTTGATAGACTGCCGCCATCGCGCGCGCGCCGTAACGCGCCGTTCCTTGCCTTTCGGCGCGCGTGCCAATCAAAAAGCCCGGCTGGTCCACGAAATTGACCACCGGCAAATGAAAGGTGTCGCACAAATCCACAAAGCGCGTCATCTTTTCGCTGGCATCGGCATCAAGCCCACCGCCGCCTTGTTTCGAGTCGCCGGCCAGCACGCCCACGGTGTAACCATTCAGCCGTGCCAAACCCGTCACCAACGGCCTGCCGTAAAATTTGCCGATTTCAAAAAACGAACCTTGATCCAGCACCAAGCTGAGCAAGTGCCGAATATCGTAAGAGCGACGGCGGTCGCGTGGAATGATCGAAAGCAGCTCTTCTTCGCGGCGCGCGGGGGAATCTTTGCTTTCCGTTTTCGGCGGAAGCTGCCAGACGTTCGACGGCAGGTAAGATAAAAAGCGACGCACCTGCATGAAGGCTTCTTCTTCTGATTCGACTTCATTGTCCACGCAGCCGCTGCCGTGCGCGTGAATGTGCGTGCCGCCGAGTTCCTCTTTCGTTACTTTCTCGCCGATGCCGCGTTCGACCACCGGCGGCCCGGCGACGAAAAGCTGGCTGACGCCTTTGACCATCACCGAAAAATGCGAACTGACCACGCGCACCGCGCCCAATCCCGCGCAAGGCCCCAAACAAGCCGCGACCACTGGAATCTCAGAAAGCGAAGCGACAACGATGTCCCAGGCAGGATTTGCCGGCACATAAGTCCGTCCAGTGGTTTCCAGCGTCTTGACGCTCCCGCCGCCGCCAGTGCCTTCCACCAACCGAATGATCGGCAAGCGAAGATCGCGCGCCATTCGTTCGGAATAACCCATCTTGTTGCCGATGGCCGCGTCCGCCGCGCCGCCGCGCACTGTGAAATCATCGCCGCTGACCACCACACGCCGCCCTTCCAAACGGCCCGTGCCAAAAACGAAGTTGGCCGGCAGAAACTCAATCAGTTCGCCGTCGAGATACGCCGCGCGCCCGGCCAGCGCGCCGGTTTCATGAAAGGAATTCGGATCAAGCAAACGTTCAATGCGTTCGCGCACGGTCAGACGCCCGTTGGCGTGTTGCCGCGCGACATTGGCCTGGCCGCCCATTTGTTTTGCCAGCTCGACGCGGCGGTTGATTTCGTCTACTTCCGGTTGCCAACTCAAGTGTTGTCCTCCTGATTTTCCAAGTATTTTTTGACTGGTTTGGATTGGGCGGCTAGACTTACCGAGCGGTCAGCAAACTGTCAAGCAATTCTGCAATTCACTCAAGAGGAAAAATTCATGCCGTCCATCAACAGACAATTCGTTCTGGCCAGTCGTCCGACCGGCTTTCCCGAAGAATCCAATTTCAACCTGATCGAAACGCCGATTCCCAAACTGAACAACGGCGAGTTTCTGGTACGCGCGCATTACCTGTCGCTCGACCCGTATATGCGCGGGCGAATGAATGACGTGAAGTCCTACGCCGCGCCGGTGCAAATCGGCGAGGTGATGACCGGCGGCGTGGTCGGCGAAGTCGTCGAATCTAAACATCCTGATTTCAATGTCGGCGACTTTGCCACTGGGCAATTCGGCTGGCAGGAATTCGTCGTTAGCGATGGCGCGGGCGTTCGCAAAGTGGATTCGCGCCTCGCGCCGATTTCCACCTCGCTGGGCGTGCTGGGCATGCCCGGCCTGACGGCTTACTTCGGCTTGCTGGATGTTTGCGACCCGAAGCCCGGCGAAACAGTATTGGTTTCGGGCGCTGCCGGCGCGGTCGGGACGCTGGTCGGGCAAATCGCCAAAATCAAAGACTGCCGCGCCGTGGGCATCGCCGGAGCCGACGACAAGGTCAGTTTCTTAATTGATGAATTAGGCTTCGACGCCGCGTTCAATTACAAAACCGACACGGACTATTTCGCTAAACTGCGCCAGCTTTGCCCGAAAGGCATTGATTGTTACTTCGACAACGTCGGCGGCGAAATAACGGATGCCGCTTTGCGTTTGCTGAACCTGCACGCGCGCGTTTCCATCTGCGGGCAAATCTCTCAGTACAACCTGGAACGACCCGAAATGGGGCCGCGCCTGCTGGGTTTGCTGATCGTCACGCGGTCGAAAGTGCAGGGCTTTCTGGTTTCGGATTACGCGCGGCGCTTCAGCGAGGGCTTGCAGCAAATGGCCGAATGGATCAAAACCGGCAAGCTGAAATACCACGAAAACATCATCGAAGGATTTGAAAACATGCCGCGCGCATTCATAGGCATGCTGCGCGGGCAAAACATCGGCAAACAACTGGTCAAAGCGGCCTGATCGTTCCCCTACCCGGAGGCTCTTCCAAATGGCCGAAACCATTGACGAGGTGATCGCTCACCTAACGGAAATCATTGACCGTTCGCGACGCGACCGCACCCGGCTGGGATATTTCGCCGCGCTGTATCGCAAAGTCACAATCAGCGTCAAAGAAGGCATCGCTCGAAATCGCTTTCAAAACGGCGAACGAATGCAGCGGCTGGATGTAGTCTTCGCCAATCGTTACTTGACGGCCTATGAACTTTACCAGCAAGGGCAGCGACCGACAGACTCCTGGCAACTCGCTTTTGAAACGGCGCAGCAGTGGCGACCGTTGATCCTGCAACAGTTGCTGCTGGGCATGAACGCGCACATCAATCTTGATCTGGGCATCGCGGCGGCGGAAACCTGCCCGGGCAACGAGCTTGCGCCACTTCAGCACGATTTCGACGAGATCAATAACATCCTGGCCAGTCTGGTACTCCCCGTGCGAAAGGCAATTGGCGACGTTTCTCCGTGGATAGGCTTTCTGGAAAAGATTGATCCGCGCGCCGATGACGCCCTCATCAACTTCAGCATGCTCGTCGCGCGCAACGAAGCCTGGAAATTCGCCCTGCGCCTGAACGCGCTGGACAAACAACGGAAAGCCGCCACCATCGCCCAGCGCGACAGTGAAGTCGCACGCTTTGGCCGGTTGGTGTACCAACCGCCCGGCGTATTTTTCAAACTCGGCCTGCTGGCCATACGCCTGCGCGAAAGCAACGACATTCCCAAAGTCATTGACGTGCTCTGTTAAAAAAGTGAGGCCGGCGCGAATTCAATCGCACCGGCCTCATCGTTTCAGCATTCGCCTTTCGCTTACTTCTCAGCTTTCTTCAGATAAGCGGCGGGATTCTTTTTGACCGTGTCGGCACAGCCGTCACAACAAACATAAAACGTTTGTCCGTTGGCTTCGTGCTTCAGGTTTTTGTTGACCGGTTCACCCGTCACCGGGCAGGTTTCGATGCCATCGCCTTTGCCCATAAAAGCGACCTTTGCTTCAACGCTTTTCAAATAGGCGCTCGGATTCTTCTTCACCGTGTCGGCGCAACCTTCGCAGCAAACATAAAAGGTTTTGCCGGCAGCCTCGAACTTCAGATTTTTATTGACCGGCTCGCCCGTGACGGGGCAGGTTTCCAGTCCGTCGCCTTTGCCCAGAAACTTCGCCACGCTGTCGGCGGCTTTGTCCTGCGGGGGTGCGGCGTGATGATCGTGTTCAGCAGGCTTGACGTTTTTGATGGCGAGCAACTGTTCTTTATGCGTCTTTTTGATGTAAGCCGCAGGCTGCTTTTTGGCTTCGTCCAAACAGCCGGGACAGCAGAAATACACCGTGCGTCCAAAGAAATTCGCTTTGATGTCTTTGTTGGTCAACTCTTCGCCGGTCACTGGGCAGGTCTTCACGCCATCGCCCTTGCCCAGAAATTCTGTTTTGGCAGTTGCGGTTTTACCAGTGGTTTTGCCGGCAGTTTGTTTACTGTCGTGTTTTTTAGGATCGTGCGCCACAGTTGTCACCGCCAGCGCACACGCAATCGCTAATGCGAACAATATTTTTTTCATAGCTTCTTCTCCTTTTGGTGCTTCAGGTTTTAACCGAAAAGTTTGCCGAAATAATGCGGCACGGCTTTGCGCCACCACGGCCAGTCGTGGTTAACGTCGTGCCCCCACAAATCCAGCCAATGCGGAATGCCTTTGCTGTGCAAAATGCCTGACAGCCGCTGCGAACGATCCGGCGCTTCATACGCGCCCTGTCCGGAAAATAGAATGATCGTCCGGCCGCCGCGCTGCAAAATAGGCAAATGATAATCGTCGTTCAAATGGGACAGGTAATCCACCGGATTGTGGAAGAAAACGTTCTCGTTGTAATAGCCGTCCAGATAGCTGCGAATGTCGTAACTGCCGCTCAGCGCCACCACGCCGCCGAACAAATCCGGATGACGGAAGAAAGTATTGGCCGCCAGATACGCGCCCAGGCTGATACCGAATACCAGCGGCTTCACGTCGCCCGCGCAATCCCGCTGAATCAGCGGCAGGACTTCATTGACCAGATAGCTGTCATAGCGATCCAGCCATTCGATCTTTTCCCACGGCGCGGCTTTATTGTTGAGCAAGGCTAGCCGATTGACGCTGTTGACCGAATACGCCTTGGCCTTGCCGCCGTCCAGCCAGGGCTTTACGGCATCAACCAGATGAAAACGTTCGTACTCCAAAAAATCAGCCGCCGCTGTCGGCAGCATCAAAATAGGCGGACCGTAATGTCCGTAAGCCACCAGCGGCATTTCCTGAAAAAGTCGCTCGCTATACCAACCGGTGATGTCGCGTCGCATTGGGTGATTTCTCCTGATCGTGATTTGCGCGGGAATGACAGAGTTGAGATTGCTTATCTGCCTATAAATGAAGGCGGATTCTAAGTGGCGGATGTGGGATCGTCAACTTGGCTTAAATTGGCTTTAAACTGACCGCCGCTGAGCTGCCGAACTTCTCCGAAAGGCAAGTGATACAAGCTTAACGCGGCCGACATCGTGACTATTGTTTCCCTTACGAAGCGCGCGGGGTATATTCGTAGCCGTAAACAGGCGCAATTCACGCGCCAACAATGATTCAACATCCATTCAAAGGAACATTTATGAGAACGCTCACTCGAACTTATATCTTGTGTTTGCCGGCAATGATTTGTTTTTGCCTGGCCACGGCCCTGGCTCAATCGAAGCCTGCCGCCAAGCCCTCAGTTCGCGCGGAAATGTTGGCAACGACGGGCTGGCTGGCCCAGCATCTGACAGATAAAAACGTTTTCGTGCTGCACGTGGCGCGCGAACGCAAAGCCCACGACGACGGCCACGTTCCCGGCGCGCGCTTCGTCGCGCTGGGCGATTTGCTGGCCACCCGCGAAGGCGTCGCCAACGAATTGCCGCCGGTCGAACAACTGCAAAAACTGTTTGAAGCCGCAGGCATCGGCGATGAAGGCCGGATCGTGATTTACGGCGAAAACAACGGTCTGGCGGCGGCGCGCGCGTTTTTTACGCTGGATTACCTGGGCCACGGCGCGCGCGCCGCGCTGCTCGACGGCGGTCTGGAAAAATGGAGAGCCGAAAAACGTGAGATGCAAACCGAAGCCGCAAGCTTCGTTCCCGCGAAATTCACGCCGCGCCCGCAACCCGGCGTGTTAGTCAAACTCGACGCCATGCGCGATTTGTCGTGGGTGGCAGCGAATGTGCCGAACGCGGGCGTTGCGATCATTGATGCTCGCCCTGAAGAGCAATATGCCGGCACGGCCAACACGCGCACCGGCCACATTCCCGGCGCAGCCAATATGTTTTGGATGAAGCATCTGAACAGTGCCGCCGACCCTACGCTGAAACCCGCCGGCGAATTACAAAAGCTCTTTGCCGAAGCCGGACTAAAGCCCGATCAAAAAGTCGTCACTTACTGCAACACGGGAATGCAGGCCTCGCACTCGTACTTTTTGTTGAAGTATCTGGGCTATGACGTTTCGATGTACGACGCTTCGTTTTCGGAATGGAGCAAGATGGAAAGCGCACCTGTCGTCACCGGCAAAGAGAAAAGATGATCGAAGAAATATTCGAGAATCGCCCTCCATTGAGCATTGGAAATTGAGAATCGAAATTAGCGTTCAGTGACAGAGCGCCCTGCTTTTCAATTTCCGATGTTCAATTTTCCAAGCACCACTTTTGCTCCGGGCGAAATGACAGGTCGAAAACTTCCTGTAACTGTCTGCCTTCCTTTCAAGTCAAGGAAGTTGCATTGCCGACTGAGTTCGGCTTCGCTTTGCGGCGAAAAAAACATAAGATAGCGCCAGAGAGATTAAGCGCCCGTCAGACGCAAATTTTTCCTCATTCGCCATCACAAATTGAATCCGGTCAC
>CAZRXE010000448.1:0-1667 GCA_964603695.1 uncultured Heliomicrobium sp. | reverse complement strand
TGAACTCGGGGTTGCCGAGGGGTTGTTATTCCGCTGGGTTACGTTAATCCCCCGGATGGATGCAACGCCTGCTCCTGCTCGGTAGCGCCAACGGTGAATACAGGATCGTGTTTACCACACCTTTCTCAGCGGCTCCTGCCGTAACGGTCACTGCCCATCTGGACACTGCCGGAGGCGGCACTGTGGCGATGACTAGAGGCGTACTCGGAAATTTTGCCGACATCGTCTTGTGCGGTGAAAGCAGTAGCTCTGTCTGCACGCCGCGCAAAGGAGCTTTCCATTTCATCGCCATCGGCCCCCGCTGAAGCGGGAGCCGCACAAAATAACTGATAGCTTTTCATCACAAAGGGTCAAAGGGTCAAAGCCAATGAAACTGGCATACCCTGCGACCCTTTGTAAGCAGCGGAAGATTTCCGCCAGATGCAAACAAGGAGTTTAAGGAGGAGATTATGATGAAGAAAATGAAAAGACTTACCGGCTTGTTCGCCGCGTTCGCTGCGCCGGCATTGCTGCTGTGGACTTACACATCTGAATGGCAGGGGCGACTTCTTACGTCCGGTCTGGCTGTCGCGGCGCAAACCCCGGTTATTCCCTTGCGGGCCTGCGGCGCTAATCCCAACAACAACACTCTTATGTTGCAGCAGGCGATCACCAGCGCCCCGCAGGGCGCGACGCTGGTGCTGCCTTCCGGCGTCTGCGTGCTTGCCAAGTGCGCGATTGCGCAGGGTGCGCCTTGCTACACGCCGGGCGCGGGCCGTTACGACAGCGCCGTGGAAATCGGCAGGAAGCACGATCTGACCCTGACGGGCGCGGCGGACGGCACGAGCCGGCTCAAACTCGATCCCAATCCGCCGCGCGCCGGCAACGGCAATCACGGCTATTGCGGCGAAGCGCACGTACTCTCGCTCCAAAATTCATCGTTCATCACGCTGCGCAATTTCACCGTGGACGGCTCGGACGGGGAATTGCCCGAAGATAAAAATCAGTGCAATCCGATGAGCAACGGCGGACGCATTGCCGAACGCATGTTCGGCGTCTACGTACTGAACTCGACCGATGTCGCCCTTGACCGGATGAAACTGATTAAAGCGCACGGCGACGGCTTGAACTTGATGGCGGAGGACGTTCCCCTAACGGAACGCATCACCGTGACGAACAGCCAATTCCTCGCCAACGACCGCGCGGGACTGACCTTCCAGCGCAACGTCGGCTACGTCACGATCAAAAATAACTACTTCAAAAATAGCGGAGCCGATCAGGATTTAGATATGGAAGCTACGGGCGGCCAGGCGGCGCGCGGCCCTTACGAAGTGGACATTGACCACAACACCTTCGAGCGCACCAAACCGGGATTGACGGTCACGCTGGGCGCGGGTAACACACAGCCGTCCAGCGGCGTGCGCTTCACCAACAACACGATTCGCGCCGCCGCGCCGCGCCTGAATGTACCAAGCGAAGAAGCGGAGGGCGGCTGCATCTTTGTTTTCCGGGCACATAACACGCTCATTGCCAACAACACGATCATCGGCGCGCGGCGATGCACTACTCTCGCGGCGCAGAAAGTCACTGACTTGCGGGTCATCAACAACCAACTGACAGGCTACGCCAACGTGGCGGATGAGGCAGGCTTGTTTCGCCCCAGGCCGGTGCTGGCCGTCGCCGAAGAT
>CAZRXE010000447.1:0-3157 GCA_964603695.1 uncultured Heliomicrobium sp. | reverse complement strand
CGCCCGCTTGAGTGGTTGAAAAAGTGGAATCCTGATATGTTTTGTTCATCGCGTATCCTTGTGTGAAGTTCACCGCAGCGCGCGGTGAACGGATGAAATTACAGCTTTCAACAAGGATACGCGGTGTCATCTTCTGAGATCCTTTTCCACAACTTCCAATACTATTTCAATACTGACTTTGCAAAAGTCTGAGCCAAGGGGACGGAATCTTGCTGGGGTCGAAGCGCGTGCTATACTGCCCGGCGAGTCGTGGAGCGGGTTGGGTGGTCGCGGGATGCGCTCCGGGTGGATTTCAAATCTCAAATTACAATTTGAATGCCGAGATGCACGCGGAGCGTGTCCTGAGGAAAGTCCGAACACCTCCGGATCAGCAGGCTGGCTAACGGCCAGGCGGGGCGACCCGACGGAAGAGTGCAACAGAGAATAGACAGCCCTAAGCAGGCCTTCGGGCAGGCCGGGCGATGGTGAAACGGTGAGGTAAAGGCTCACCAGCGGCGGTGGCGACACGCGCCGGCTAGGCAAACCCCCTGCGGTGCAAGACCAAATAGGGAAACGGAATGGGTTGATTCGGCCCGCCTTGCGCAAGCGAGGCCGTTTTCGGGTAGGTCGCAAGAGCGGCGCAGTAATGCGTCGCCCAGATGAATGATCACCGCTTCGGCTGAGTTTCAGCAGGAGCACAGAATTCGGCTTACACGCCGGCTCCACGGCTCGAAACCTTCAAAATTACTTCCGCGATGAAATACTCATTTTTACGAACGAATGTCTCACTGGCCGTCATTGGCATCGTGCTGGGGCTGGTTTGCGGTTTCAAACTGGCGAATTGGCAGTATCGCCGTCAGCAGGGCTTGTCCTTGCAGCGTTCCGTGGCGCAGGCGACCAGTCGCACGGCGCAGGACGGCGGGCAGAGCCTGTCGCCGGAGCAGCGCGAGCAAATGCTCAATCAGGCCAAAGCCGTCATTGACCGCGCCAAATCCAATCCAAACGATGTCGAAGCCCAACTGGAAGCCGCTGACCAATTCATACAAATTGACCGCCCGGATGAAGCCGTGCAGTTTTTGGAGCAGGCGCAAAAAGCCAATCCCAACGACGCCCGTACTCAGCACGGATTCGGCATTGTTTATTCGATGAAAGGGCAATTGCCCGAAGCCATCAAAGCCGCCAAACGTTCGCTGGAACTCAATCCGAACAATCCGCGTGTGCAGATGCTGCTGGCCGTCACTTACATTCAAGCCAAAACCAATCTAGACGAAGCCGACAAATTGCTCGGAGGTCTGGAAGCCAGCGGCGGCATCAACCCGGAAATTCTGTCCAACGCGCGGCGGGATTTGAACGCGGCGCGCGGCGGGTCTTCCGCGCCGGGCAACAAGACCATGCTCAATCACGGGCCGGAAGAACCGAAACCTCAATCGAAATAGCGGAGGTCAAGCATTGGGTTTCATCATCAAATGTGTCCTGGTATTGCTGGTCTTCAGCTTTATCGTTTATGTACTGAAGGCGATCACGCGGCTGAGTGCCCATTTGCGCGCCACGGTCAAGGACGTTAAGCACCTGCGTACTCAGGGTGGCAGCAGGCCTGCCAGCGCGGATATGGTTCGCTGTGTGGCTTGCGGCGCGTTCGTCGCTTCGCGCGATGCGATTACGCTTTCCGCGCGTAATCGGGCGCAAGCCTTCTGCTCTCACGAATGCTTGGCCGTGCATGCCAAAAGCGCTTAGTCGCGTAGCTCCAAAATCTTCCATGAACAAACTGCGAATCGCTTTTGTGGGCTGCGGCGGCGTTGCCGAACACTACCTGAGCGTTTACCGCGAACTGGATTTTGTCGAAGTCCGGGTTTGTGTGGATGCGGATGCCGACCGTGCCGCGAAGGCTGCCGACGCGCTGGCGCACCCGGCCAAGTCCGCGCCGCGCGTGACGACGGAGTATTCTGCCGCGTTTGGGGATGATATTGATCTGGTCGTCATCAACACGCCGAACCATCTGCATCGTGAACAAACCGTGGCGGCCTTTGACGCCGGCAAACACGTTTTGCTGCAAAAGCCTGTCGCCGCGACTTTGACCGACGCCGAAGCCATTGCCGCAGCCGCTTCCGCCGCCGAACAACGCGGCCTCCGCAGCGGTTTGTACCTTAGTTATTTCGATCAACCACTGATGCATGATTTGCGCGCGATGATTCGCGCGGGCTGGTTCGGCGACCTGGCACATCTGTATGCCCGGCTGATGCATCGCGGCGGACTGGCCGTGTCGCGGCAAGTTTTGAGCGGGCAGCCGAACTGGCGCGCTTCGCTGGCGCAAACCGGCGGTGGATGTTTCATCCAACTGGCCGTGCATTACATTCATTTGTTCAAGTGGATGATGGACGCGCGCGTGGTGCGCGTGACGGCGATGGCCAAAAATCTGCAATGTCCGGGCGTCGAAGGCGAAGACCTGGCCTGCGCCGTGCTGGAATTTTCCAATGGCGCGCTCGCCACTTTGGATATGGCCTGGAACACGGCTGGCGAGCAGCTTTCACTTCACGGCACGCGCGGCACTATGGAATACATCGGCAATCGAACCTTGCTGCTCGATTCTTCGGCGGGCGAATTCGCCGGGCAGGTCATTCATTATTCGGGCGAAAGCAGCCAGACTTCGCCCGCCGCGCCGGGTGCTTCGGCCACGCAACAGCTTTCCATCGTCACCGCGCCGCCGCTCGGCGATTGGCAAAATCCTTTCAACCAACATCGCGTCTTTCTGGAAGCCTTACGCGACGGGCGCGAACCTTTTGTTTCCATCGCTTCGGGCGTTGACGATCTGCGTATCGTCACGGCGGTTTACGAATCAGCCAAAACCGGGCGCGCCGTGACGCTCGAATAAAAACTTTCCTGCCCGCAAAATTGTTTGCCGGATCGTGCATTTTCCGATTCGCTGTGTAGAATTGGTCAAACCAAACTGTGGTTACACCATTAGCACTAGGAAAGAAAAAATGAGTTTTAGCGATTTGATGAAGTTCTATGACTTCACTGGGCGGACGATTGTCATCACGGGAGGCACGGGCGTGCTGTGCGGCGCGATGGCGAAATCGCTGGCGGGATGCGGTGCCAATGTCGCGATTCTGGCGCGTTCGGTGGAAAAGGGCGAAGTTTTACTGACTGAAATACGGAAGGAAATTTCCGGGCCGGGTCG
>CAZRXE010000446.1:0-1995 GCA_964603695.1 uncultured Heliomicrobium sp. | reverse complement strand
CGGGATGGAGCCGTAAAACTCCACTGTGTTGCTGTCGAGCGGGCGATGCGCGCGGATGCGCGTTGCGCCGTTTTCAGTGGTCGTCGCGTTGTTGATGACTTTGACGTAGGCGGTTTGCGGCTGCACGGCGATGACGGGTTTGTCGCCTGTGCGTTGTCCGGGCGTGACGGTAAAACTGACGCAGTTGTCATTGACGGTCAGCGCACTGACTTCCGCGCCGTAATACGCCTGCAAATCATCCCACTCCCAACTCGGCCCAAGCAGGTCGCCCGCGAAAAAGCTGTCTTCGCCGATTAAGTTACCGGTAACAGTCCTGATGCCGGCGGCCTTCAGTTGGTCGGCCAAAGCTTCAATCGGGGTGATTGTGTCTGCCGGTTTGTGGTCGTCGTATTTGTCTTCATTGCCCGCGTCAAAACGCGGCGACAGGTTAGGATCGCCCCGTCCGTACAAAATCAAATCGCCGCGCACAGTGCCGACCTTGATGGGTTTCGTGGAGTAAACCGAAGTTTTGATTTTGAAGTCCGGGCCGAAGGCGTCCAGCGCCGCCGCCGAAGAGTAGAGCTTCATGTTCGAGGCGGGCATAAACGTCTTTTCGCCGTCGCGGTCGAAAACGATTTTGTTTTGCCCGGCTTTGATGAACACGCCCCAGCGGGCGGCGGCGAATTTCGGTTGATCCAGCAAGGCCGCGATGCGGGTTTGCAATTCAGCAGAGGTCTTGGGCTTGGCCGGCGGCGCTCCCTGCGCCAACGCCGGAGCCACTGCCAGACAAACGATGAGGAAGAGTGAAGTCAGATGTCGAAGAGTTTTCATTCGATTGGGGATTTCGGAGGAATCGGGAATTGTTCGGCGATTTCAAAACTGCCGTCGCCTTCGACGTTGAAATACTGCACGAAGCTTTGTTCAAAATCGGCGATGCAAAAACAGGGCGCGTGTTTTCGATAAAGCGTACCAGCGTTGATGATCGTCATTTCGCCGAACGTCCTGACCAGCCGCCGGTGCGTGTGGCCGTTGACAACGAAAGCGAATTCGCGGGAATTCACCAGTTGCCACAACGGCAGATTGGAATGCAGCGAGAGCGAATCGTCGAAGGGCCAGACGCCGCCCATATCGTCAGCGCCCATGCCGTGACAGAGCAGCATGCGTCCGGCGACGGTTTCAAATTTCAACCAGAGCGGTAGATTGTTCAGAAAGACCCAGGACAGCGCGTCGAAATCAAAGCGCGTTTGTGCGTCCGGCAGACCGCGCATTTCGTTTTTCATCAGCCAGCGTTCGTGATTGCCGCGCACGGTGACGACGCCATACTGTCGCAACAACTCAATCGTCCGGTTGGGATCGCCCGGCCCGTCCACCAGATCACCCACTGCGCAAACCAGATCAATCACTCCCGCTGAGGTGCTTTGAAAGTACTGCAGCGCGGCTTCCAAGCGGCGGTGTTCGCAATGAATGTCGCCGAGTACGCCGATTCTTCGCAATTTTTGAGTTGGGGTAATTGCTTGCGTCGTCACGCGCGAATGTTTACCACAGGCCGTCCAAAACAAAAACTCCGTAAGGGAGCAATGACCAAACCATATCGTATAAGGATAAGGATTCGACTTTTTCGACCAACGAGGGCGGCAGTGATCCGCTCAAGGCTCTGGCGCGGCAAGGGACCGGGCAGATGTTACAGGCCGTGATTGAAAGCCGAGGCCAGCGGGCATTTGCAGCGCAGACGCTACGAATGAGGGGAAGCCGCCTAATTATTTGCCGGAACGGATTTTGACATTAGGCGGTGGGACGGTGTCAGTCAAAGTGTATCGGGTCGGTGATGAGCCTGTCGGCGAGCGATGAAGGCTTGGCCACCAATAGTTTCGCGCTTGAACAAACATTTCAAAGCGGAATACGAAGCTTGGTGCAAGCGTTCTCCATCGGCTCTGTCCTTCGTTGACGCATAAGCACACCCTTCTTGCCGTTTGAATTTGTGTAGCCTACTCTACTGACATAGAGCTTGCGTTGCGC
>CAZRXE010000445.1:0-1623 GCA_964603695.1 uncultured Heliomicrobium sp. | reverse complement strand
GGACAGACTGAAGTCCATCCCACTTTCGTTTGCCGGACTTGCCGCCGGCTTCGGCGCGTTTTTGTGGGCGCATCCACCGACGGCGTATCAGTTCGTGTTGGTCTTCGGTGTTTGTTTTGCCTGGGAGCGCACGCGGCCCCGCGTGCGCTCCCAGGCTGTGCTTTGGTTGGTGGCGGCGCTGGTGTTCGGTTCGATGTTGGCGGCGGCGTACTTTTATCCGGCGATTGCCGAACGGCAGTTGGTCAATTACGACGATGTCGAACGCACCTGGCCCTATCACGCCAGCTATGTTTTCGATTTTTCGCAGAACGTCTACGACCACGTCGGCAATCCGTTTTTCGTTCGGCTGGATTGGATTTGGGCTTTCAATCTGGTTGCGGTTTTGATTGCGGCGGCTTTGGCAGTGCGTTTCGGCGAAGCGCGGCTGCGGCAACAGATTTGGCTTTGGACGGCGGCAGGATTGTTGGCCGCTTTTTTGATGACGAAGTATTCCGCACCCGTGGGCCGCTGGATTCCGAAAATCGAACTCGGCGTGTTTTCGTGGCGGATGCTGACGTTAAGCAGCTTTGTGTTGGCGATGCTGGCGGGGGCAATTGCGGATTGCGGTTCCCTCTCCCGCTCGAACCGTTGGCGCGGGCGGGAATCCCTTTGGATTGCGGATTGGCCGCGTGCGGTGGCGGGGCTGATGCTGATGGGCGTTTTGATGATGAGCGGCGGGTTTGTGGTGGGGCCGATGTGGCGCGGGCAGGCATTCGAGCCGAATTTGCGGCATTACAACTACGCCACTTTGCCGCGCGGAGCTTCGCGCGAAGCACCGCCGATGCCGCCGGTACAGCTTGCCGACGGCAAGGGACAATTCATCGCGGAACGTTGGACGCCGGAATTTCGCCAACTCCGCGTGACGTTGGTTGACGCCGATCAATTGCAATTTCGCACGCGCAATTTCGCCGGTTGGACGGCGACGGTGGACGGTCGCATCGCGCCAATCAAGGAGGGCGCGGTCAAAAATATTCTGCTCGATCTGCCGGCGGGCGAGCATCAAGTCAAGCTGGAATTTCGTTCGACGCCGGTTCGCCGCCTGAGCAACTGGCTCACGGCGCTTTCATTCATCTCACTGGTTTCGCTGGTTCTTTTTATACGGAGGAAGTGATGGAACAAACAATTCAACGCCCCACAATTCGCCCCTCGCTTTGGTTGGACGCTGCCGTCATCAGCGGCTTGTTCGTCTGGGGAGCGGTGTTTTTGCTGCGAATGGCTTACTTGCGCATCTGGTTCAGCACGCCGATTTGCATTGCCTGGCTGGGCGCGATTTACGTTTACGTCAAATGGCGCTTTGAACTGAGCATTCCGCTGGTGTTGCTGTTTCTGGTTTATCTGTCGGTCGCGCTGGATGGATTTGGGAACCTCTTCGATTGGTACAACACCAAATACAAATACTTTCAGTACGACGAATTCACGCACACGGCGATTCCCGCACTGACCGCGCCGGTCATCGTCTGGCTGCTGCACGAAGGGCTGAAGCGGTTCGGCTACAAATTGCCGATTGGCTTGGTCACGTTCTTTGCAGTGACGACGATGTTCACGGTGTCGGGCTTTTACGAAATCATCGAACTGTGGGACGAC
>CAZRXE010000444.1:0-1692 GCA_964603695.1 uncultured Heliomicrobium sp. | reverse complement strand
GCCAGAGAAAAGGCCCTTGAATGGCGACAGACGGATGCCGAAAGCGAACGAGTGCAGAGCATAATCAGGTACCTGCGCATCCCGGAAAGAGTCGGGACGATTGGCGGCATCTGGGGGCGCTTCCTGATTATTTTGATCCCTTTTCTATTGCTGCTGATCCCCTTGAGCCGTTCGCTCGGCCAGCTCAAACAGGAATACGCCACGAAGAGGCAGGAGAATAACGTCCGGCGCGTTGCCACGGATTATTGGCAGCGGCAGTTTGCAACTCTGCCAGACGGCAGCCAGCGAGCCGTGCTCGACCGGATGGCGATTTCAGACGCGAACGGCAAAGTCACGCTCGCCTTGCGCGTTTTTACCAGCCAGCCTTTTACACCTGCGGAAAGGAGCGAGTACACGCGCCTGGTTGCCACGCGGCTGGGCAAGCCGTGGGATGCGGTTGAGGTGAATTTGCTCGAAATTCCGACGGCGGCAAGCCTGCTGGCGGTCCGGGCGCGAGAATCGGAGCGGATCGAAGCCCCACGGAACCTTGCGCAGTTGCGCGCCAGTTTCGGACAGGGCGTGCAGGCGGCGCTGAACGGACTGCGCTTGCCGCCTCCGGCGCGAGGAGTTGATTATCAGGTCGTGACTTCATCAGCCGGGACATTGGAGGTGAATATCTATTATCTGGGCGACCACGAAATTACGGCGGATGCGCAGGCGCTGATTGCCGAAGATGTACGAATTCGATTGACTGACCCGGCCGCCCTGGTCAAATGCACCCGCATTCTCGACTCCTTCGATACGGAATCCGTCCCGCGCAATCAGACGGCACTGACCGCCGCGCTGACCGGGAGTATTGACCGCGCCGGAGAGATTTTGCAGCAACACCCGCAGTTGCAGATCGAGGTTGCCTCAAATCAGGAAGAGCGCGAGCGTGCAGGCGTGGCCGAAGCGCGGGCGCAGGCGGTCGGCGATTATCTGGCCACGAAATGGCGGATCGCCCGTGAACGTATTCGCGTGACCAATGGCAAAGGCTTAAAACGCACCATCAGTCTGAGAATCAAAACAATGGCGTAGATGATGCTGAAGGATTGATACCGACCTGATGAACGCGGAGGATTGAATGGAGACAATTAAGTACTGGCTGGTTCAGATCAAAGGTTTTCTCGACTTCCCGATTCTGAAGATTGGCGAGACGCCGATCACAATCTGGTCATTCATCTCTTTTATCGTTCTGCTCCTGCTGCTCTTTTACGCGGCGGGAAAAATCAGGCGTCTGCTGGTTAACCGTGTGCTGACCCGAAGCCAGCTTGATAAGGGCGCGCGCGAAGCAATCGGCACGATCACCCGCTACTTCGTGCTGTTCGTCGGCTTCCTGATTATCATGCAGACAGTCGGCATCAACCTGACGACGCTCAACGTGCTGGCTGGCGCGGTTGGCATCGGCGTCGGTTTCGGGTTGCAAAACATCGTCAACAATTTCATCAGTGGCTTGATCATTTTGTTCGAGCGTCCGATCAAGATCGGCGACCGGATCGAAGTCGGTGATGTGGACGGCGACGTGATCGAAATCGGCGCGCGCAGCACCACGGTGTTGACCAATGACAAAATCTCGATCATCGTGCCCAACTCGAAATTCATCATTGATAACGTGACCAATTGGAGCCATACCGACCCGCGCGTGCGCTTTCACATGAAGGTTGGCGTGGCCTA
>CAZRXE010000443.1:0-2759 GCA_964603695.1 uncultured Heliomicrobium sp. | reverse complement strand
GGAGTTTCCGCCCGCGCCGACCAGCGTGTGTAGTTCGTCCAGAAACAAAATGATTTCGCCCTGCCGCGAACTGACTTCATCAACCACCGCCTTGATGCGCTCTTCAAATTCGCCGCGATACTTCGCGCCCGCCACCAGCGCGGTCAGATCGAGCGCGAACAGCCGGCAACGCTTCAGCGAATCCGGCACATCGCCCGCGACCAGGCGCTGCGCCAAACCTTCGACAATCGCCGATTTGCCAGTTCCCGGATCGCCCACCAGCACCGGATTGTTTTTGGATTTGCGCAGCAAGGTTTGAATGACGAAGCGAATCTCTTCATCGCGCCCGATGACCGGCATGAATTTGCCCTGCCGAGCCAATTCGCACAAATCGCGCCCGAATTTTTCCAAAACCGAACCGGCGCGCGCTTCGGCGGATTTGCCCAGTACTTCGCCTGCGGCGGATTGCGCCTGCGCAGCTTTCTTGACGGCGTCGGCTTGCAGCCCGACATCCCGCAACGCCGCCCGCAATTTTTCGTCGCCGCCTTCGACGGCCGCGCTCAGGAAATCAATCGGTTCGACCAATTCCGAACCGCGCCGGTCGGCAACGTTGAAAGCCAGATCAATCACTTCGCGCAATTCTTTTCCGGCGACGGGCTGTTTTCCGGCTTCGAGCCGCCGCGTGGCGCGTTCGGCATCGGCGCGCGCGGTCAGGAAATCCAACAGAGAAGCGCGGCTGATGTTTTGCTTTTCAGCCAGACTGGCCAGCGCGCCGCCGCCGTCGAACATCACGTGCAGCAAATGCGCCGGAGTGATGAACGGTTCAACCCGGCGTTCGGCGAAATGGCGCGCGTCTTCCAACGCACGTTCAAATTCAAGGGAGAGTTTATCGAGTTGCATAAGGAAGCTTCCTTTGGGAACGGGTTAGTGACCGGCTTTCACCATTCGATTCTGCGGCGGCGCACAGGCGGTTCGTTTTCAGGCTGTTCGCGGCGAGGCTCTTCTTTGACGGGTTCGACTTCAATTCTGTTGCGCCGCACTGCCGGATTCGGCTCCGGCGATTCAGGCACAGGCGTCGGCGGTCTGAACACCGGGGGGTTGGGAAAATTAGGCGGGGGTTGAGGGGGCGGCGGCGGATAAGTTGGCGACTGCGGTTGAACGCTGACGCGGCTCGCGCCGCCTTCGATAAACCGCCGCCGCTGATAAAGCAGACAACTGCGGATCGGATGCGCGGTGTTCACGATCACGCGCAGGTCGTGAATGGTGTGGGCTTCGGGCGGCGCTTCAAAATCAATTGCAAAGTTGCGCTGTTCCGGCATCTCGCATCTGGCTTTCGGGTAAAGCGATTCAAAACCCTGCCCCGCGCCGACGTTGATGCGGACTTCCGCCGCAATCATTTCGCCCATTTCCATCCGCGCCTCGCTTTCGCGAATCAATACGATGCGGTAAGTCTGCCGCCCGTCCAGATGCAGCCCCGCGAAGACGAAGGTCATTTCGTTGGCGAAAAGCTGCGGTCGCGCAGGCCGCGCCAAACTTTGATAAAGCGCGGGCGTTTCCGTCCGCCGGTCAAAAAAGAACGACAAGGCTTCGAGCGCCGCGCTCAGCCGATAATCCAGATACTTGCCTTCGAGCGCCTCTTCCAGCCGCCGCAAACGGTAAAGCGCCTGCTCGATGCGCTGCACGTCCTGCGCCAGATTGTCGCGAATCGTCAGATTGCGACTGTTGAGTAACGTTTGCCGCTCCTGCTCAAGCAAGGTTTCAAATTCCGTCACGCCGACTTTGGCCAGTTGGCGAAAGTAATCGTGCGTCGGCGGACTCAAATCCAAATAGACTGCCGCGCTGCGCACCACTCGGTAAAGTTGCTGCAGAAAGTTCGCCGGCGATTGCAGTGGATTGAGTACCTCGTGAATGCCCGATTCCAGCGTCATCACCATCCGCCCGACGAATTGCAGCGTTTCCTCGTCTTCGCGCGTGTTGATTGAACGCCCGCCCGCCATCGCAATGTATTCGACCATCGCCTTATGCAGTTGCGTGTAACGATTAGCCAGTGAAATCGTCTGTTCGCGCAAACGATCCCAGGCACGCTTCAATTCGCTGTGACCGATCAAAGTCGTACACATCGGAATGAAGCCGCTCATTTTTTCGTATTGCAGCGTGCCTTCGATTTTGCGCACGCGGCTGACCATTAAACTGTGCGGCGCTTCGGCGGCGGTCACGTCCAGCTTTAATTCATACGCTTGCCGCCGCGTGGACTGAATCATCGGATTGGCCGAGTCGTTGATATTGTTCGCAACGGTTTTCAGATGCGGCGTGCAAACCACATAAACGCCCAGTTCCGGCGTGCCTTCAAACTCGCGTTTGGAAAATGATTTATTCAGATGATTGGCCGAATCAATTTCGATGATGTCGGCGGCGGGCGTAATGCCGCGACATTGCGTGACGGAGATATGCAGCCTTTCGCCGTCGTCTTCAACACTGACCACGGGATCGTGCCGCGCCGCGCCGCGCTCCGCCGCATCGCCACGCGCGCCAATGCCCACCAACCCATAAGCGTCCGTCGCAAACCGCGCCAACCAGAGCAGCGCTGAATCGAAATACTGCTCCTGCCGAATGAAATGCTCCGGGCGAAGCAGCATGCCTTCCGTCCAATTTACCGAGTTCAGATCAACCTCTCTGTCGTTCATAGCTTGCTTCGAGTTAGAGTTTTCCCAAGTGGCTGTTGACGCCCAACACCGCGTTACCCGCTTCGCTGCCCAACCGAGGCGCGCGGTTGACATCTC
>CAZRXE010000442.1:0-7154 GCA_964603695.1 uncultured Heliomicrobium sp. | reverse complement strand
GCGGCCTTTTTCCACTTCGCGCTCGAATTCGTAAAACGCCGATTGCGCATTGCCCCAGGCAGTCATTACACGTTCGCCGTTGTCCAATTCCATGTTGTCCGCGCGAATAAAGTCATTGTCCTGCCAGGCGCGCACGTTGCCCGTGTAACGCGCCGCGCTTTCGCGATGTTTGACTGCGGCCTGATCCGAAGCAATCGTCACGGGCGCTTTGTCTTTTTTGAACGGCGTGGCGCCGGCGGTCTTTTCCCGGCTGTAGTAAGTCGAACGCACTTTGCCGCGCAAAAAACTTTCGCCCGTGTCCACGTTCGCGTCAATTTCGTCGGCGTTGGCGCGCGAAGATTGATCCCACAGCAAAGGCTTGCCGCGCATCGCCACGGTTTGATTGAACGCCGTGTAAACAGCCGTCGTCGCCGTCGCGTTGCGCTCGCCTTCCTTTGCAAATTCAACAAACTTGGCGTCGCCGTCCACGGTCAAATCGTTCACGTCCTGGGTTTGTTCGGTCAGATTGGCCGTCAACTTTTTGCCGGAAAGGGTTTTGCGCGTCTGTTTGCTTTTGGCATCCAGCGGCTCGAATTCCGCCGTCGCACTGCCGTCGGCCAGAAAAGTCTTGATCGCGTTTCCTTTGTCGAAAAAGTCCGCAGTAAATTTGGCCGCGCGCAGCTTCTTGCGCTCGGCTTTCGGTGTCAGAGTTTTGGGCGTGATGGTCAGAACGGCGTTGCCGTTGGCTTCGGCGCGCGAAAGACTTTTGCCGTCTTCACGAAAGGCCGCGTTGACGGTGTCTGCTTCAATCACACGCTCGGAAACGTCTTTGGCGTTGGGCGCGCCTTCGGCAACTTCGATTTTCATCGTCGTGCGGCCTTGCGTGGCGACCGATTGCAACAGGCTTTCTTTTTCCCCCGGCGTGTAAACCGCGACGATCTGTTCGGCGATGATTTCGCGCGGCGAATCTTTTTCCAGCGAAACCGCACGTACTGCGCCCGTGGCAACAGCCTGTTTCAGATGCTGCGCTTCGTCAAAGTTGAAATCCATATCGCGCGCGAGCATCTCCGAAGTCTTGGTTTTCTCCTGCGACTTCAACCAGGAACTGCCGCGCATTTCCACTCGCAACAGCTTTTTGGTGTTCACGTCAACAACGCCCGTGATGCCGTCCGCCCGCGCAGCCTTTTCGCCCTGCTTGACGTTGGCGTTGCCCTCGAATCGCACCACGCCTTCCAGTTGCGCATAACTGGCACGGTCGCTGTTGATTTCCACGGGCTGCCCGCCCTTCTTTTTCGGATTGGGATTGGTGCTGACAACGCGTGCCTGATTGATTAAGCGCAGGAACTGCTCTTTGGATTGCAATTGCGCGCCGACTGAAGAGCCGCTCAATTCGCCTTGTTTGAACTGCACCGCGACTTCTGTGACGGCAACTTCAGTTTGCTGATCGTATTTCAACTGCTCGGTGGCAACTTCCAGTCCGTCGCTGCTCGTGACTTTCACGTTGCCTTCAAACGTGACCATGCTTTGATTCGGCGTGTAAGCGCCGCGCTCGGAAGTGATCCGCATCTTTTTGGACGAACCGTCTTTTTGCAGTTCGCCATTCGCGGTCAAGTCCACCTTTTCCAATTCGTGCCGCCCATCGTCATAAGCAATATCCCGCGCAGCCAACAGCCGGAACTTTTCGCGCCCGTTTTCCATCACCACGCGCTCATAACCTTCGACAATCGAAGTCACCTTGCCTTTGAGCGTCGCCTCCGTTCGCTGTGGACCGGGCGGACGCGGCTGCCGCCGCGCGCGAATGAACGCCGTGACAATGACGGCAATCGTCCCAACCAACAACAACAGGGAAAGCACACGCCCAACTGCGGGGAGTTTTTCTTTCAGCATAAAACGTCTTTGCACCTCTTTGAACGTGGCGGGATTATAGCACCTTCGATTCGGGAAAAGAGCAGCACCGATTTCGATGACACCGAACCGCATTTAGGTTAGATTGACTCATCCTTCACCACGCAAGGTTTCAATTCAAATCTGAATTAACAGGAGATTGCACCAATGCAGACATCGAAGCGCAAAGTTTACGACGCGATTGTCGTCGGTTCGGGCGCGACCGGCGGCTGGGCGGCCAAAGCTCTGACCGAAAAAGGATTGACCGTTTTAGTTCTGGAAGCCGGGCGCAAGCTCGACGAAGCGAAGGATTTTCGCGAACATCATTTTCCCTACGATTTGAAGTTTCGCGGCTTGGTCGGCGGCGGGAAGTTCGCGCCGCGCCAGCCGATTCAATCGCGCTGTTACGCGGCCAACGAATACGGTCACCACCTGTTCGTGGACGACATTGACAATCCTTACACCACGCCCGAAGGCAAACCGTTTTGGTGGATTCGCGGGCGTCACGTTGGCGGACGTTCGATCACCTGGGGACGCCAGTCTTACCGGATGAGCGATTACGATTTCAAAGCCGCCGGGCGCGACGGTTTCGGCGAAGACTGGCCGATCAGCTACGCCGACCTTGAACCCTATTACAACCAGGTCGAAGACTTCGTCGGCATCAGTGGTTCTTATGAAAACCTGCCGCAACTGCCCGACAGCCGCTTTCTGCCCGCGATGAAAATGACCTGCGGCGAACACCTGCTGAAAAAAGGCGTCGAGTCCAAATGGAACGACCGCAAAGTCATCATCGGGCGCGCCGCGATTTTGACGCAGCCGCATCAAGGTCGCGCCGCCTGCCATTGGTGCGGACACTGCGACCGCGGCTGTTCGACGCATTCGTATTACAGCAGCCCCGGCTCGACGCTTCCGGCAGCGGCCAAGACCGGGCGAATGACTTTGAAGCCCAATTCCGTCGTCCGTGAATTGATCGTGGACACCAACACCGGCAAAGCCTCGGGTGTTCGCGTCGTCAACCAAATCACTAAACTGGAACGCGAGGAGTACGGCAAAGTCATCGTGCTGTGCGCTTCAACGCTGGAATCCACGCGCATTCTGCTGAACTCCAAATCGCGGCAACATCCGAACGGTTTCGGCAATTCGTCGGGCGTGCTGGGGCAATACCTGATGGATCATATGTATTCGATCAGCGCGGGCGGCATCGTCGAGCAACTGTTCGGCAGCGAATACGACTTTTCCGACGGACGCGCCAACGGCATTTACGTCCCGCGCTTCCGCAACATCAAAGACAAGCACAAAGACTTCATTCGCGGTTACGGCATGCAGGGAGGCGTCCGCGTCAGCACCAACTTTTTCAAGGGCCGCCAGATTCCGGGCTTCGGCGCGGATTTCAAAAAGATGGTGCGCGAGGCCAAAAGCGAAGTCACCTGGGGCCTGGGCGCCTGGTGCGAAATGCTGCCCGTCAAGGAAAACCGCGTCACCATTGATCCGAACAAAAAAGACGCCTGGGGCATTCCCGTGCTGCACATTGATTGCAAACACGGCGAAAACGAACGCGCGATGGCCAAAGACGCGCTCGAAACCATTTTGGAAATGGCCGACGCCGCCAAGTTCACCGTGCAATACAAAAGCTCCACGCCCGCGCCTCCTGGCTTTTGCATTCACGAAGTCGGCACGGCGCGCATGGGCAGCGATGCGAAAACTTCCATTTTGAACAAATGGAATCAAGCCTGGGACGCCAAGAACGTCTTCGTCACCGACGGGGCTTGTTATGCTTCGATTGGCTGCCAGAATCCGACGCTGACGATGATGGCCATCACTGCGCGCGCCTGCGATTACATCGCCGACGAAATGAGACGCGGCGACCTGTAATGGGTCGCCGCCGCAGTATAATTGCCTCGTCAATCAAAGGAAGAAAGGAGTCACATGATTACAAGTCAGCTCGATTTGATTATGAATCAGGTGCAACATCTTCAACCCGGCAAACAGTTGCAACTTATCAAACATGTGGCCGATCTGCTTGGGTGCCCGCACCAGCCACAAAGCATTGAAAGCCAGTTGGCCGCAATGGCAGCCGACCCGGACATTCAACGGAAAGTACGGCAAATCGAAGCCGAATTCAGCGGCATGGAAACGGACAGGCTAGAGGTGAGTTAATGGCCATTCAGCGAGGTGAGACTTACTTCGTCAACCTGAATCCGGTGCAAAGGCGTGAACAAGCGGGTCAACGTCCGGTGCTGGTGCTTTCAATGAACGCCATCAACAAACTGCCGCTGGTTGTGACAGTCGTCGTCGGAACAAAAGGCGAAAATGTTTCCCGCGATTACCCGACCGATGTTCGTCTCGCTGCGGCCGACAGCGGCTTGCCAATGGAAACCGTCTTTATGGGTTTCCAAGTCCGCTCGCTCGACGCTTCTCGTTTTCCGGCAACGCCTGCTGGAAAAATCTATGGTGCAATTCTGAAACAGGTCGAGAATATTGTTCGCTTTGTCTCGGCCTGTAACCATTCCTGTTTTCTACCTTCTTGGCTAAGCCTATGCCCGAAGACTTCAAATTCGACGTTTTCATCAGCCACAGCGAAAGGACAAACCCGCCGTGCGCGAATTGGCCGAACGGTTGCGCAAAGACGGACTGCGCGTGTGGCTGGACGATTGGGAGATCAAGCCGGGCGATGCGATTCTGCTCAAGATTCAAGAGGGCAACGAATTGTTTTAGAAGCTACGGGCGGTTTGGAAATTTTGCTGGCGAAGCAGTTGGCCGCCGCCGGATTGCCGGTGGTCGTGATCAATCCTCGGCAAGCGCGTGACTTTGCCAAAGCCATTGGCCAATTGGCCAAAACCGATCAGGCGGACGCTCGCCTGCTGGCTCATTTCGGGGAAGCCTTGCAACCACTCGTGCGTCCGTTGCCGGATGAGCAAACACGCGCGCTGGAACCCTTGCTCACACGTCACCGGCAACTGGTGGACATGATGGTTGCGGAAAAGAATCGCCACGCCGCACTGAGCAGGCAACCAAAGCTGCAAAAGAACGTGGCCGAACACATTGCCTGGCTCAAACAGCACATCGCCGATCTGGACGATAAACTCAAAAACAAGCTCGAACAAAGCCCGGTCTTTTGCAAAAACGATCGGCTCGTACAAAGCGTGCCCAGCGTTGGAGACGTGACTTCACGGCCCCTGCTGGCGTGCCTGCCGGAATTAGGGAAATTGACGAACAAGCAAATCGGTGCCGTGGTCGGTGTCGTGCATTACGCGCACCAAAGCGGCCAGTGGCTGGGAGAATCTCACATCCGCGGAGGTCGTACCGAAGTTCGCACCGTGCTCTATATGACAACGCTTTCGGCAGTCCGATATAACCCGACCATCAAATCCTTTTATCAACATTTGCTGGCACAGGGCAAAAAGAAGAAAGTCGCCCTGACTGCCTGCATGCACAAACTGTTAACCATCCTCAATGCAATTGTCCGTCACCAAGAAGAATGGAATCCGCCGCAGACCTCTGCTGCGACCTCTTGACTTCTTACACAGTTGCTCTATGGCTAAAAATCAGGAGGCACTATGCGGCTTGGATTGAATGTTGGATATTGGGGCGCGTCGCCGGTAGACAACGTGGCGTTGGCGCAAGAAGCAGACCGGCTAGGATTTCATTCGGTCTGGACGGCGGAGGCTTACGGTTCGGACGCGGTCAGCCCGCTGGTCTGGCTGGCAGCGAAGACCGAAAAAATCAATGTCGGCACGGCGATTATGCAAATGACCGCGCGCGCGCCGGCAATGACGGCGGCCACTGCAATGACGATTGATTTATTGACACAGGGAAGAATGCTGGTCGGCATAGGCGCTTCTGGCCCGCAAGTGGTCGAAGGCTGGCACGGTGTGCCTTACGGAAAGCCTGTGACGCGCGCGCGAGAGTATGTGCAGATTATGAAAACCATCTGGAAGCGCGAACAGCCGCTGGAATTCCACGGCGAGCATTACGACATTCCCTGCAAAGGCGGGACTGGATTGGGCAAACCGCTGAAATCCATCATTCATCCTTTCCGCCCCAGCATTCCGATTTATCTGGCCGCCGTCGGGCCGAAAAATGTCGCGCTGGCCGCTGAAATCGCCGATGGCTGGCTGCCGATTTTCTTTTCGCCGGAGCGCGTGCCGGTTTATCGCGAATGGCTGGACGAAGGCTTCGCCAAAGCTGAAAGCACCAAAAACCTGAGCAACTTCGACATTGCGCCGACGGTTCACATCGTCATGGGCGAGGACGTGGACGCCTGCCGCAACCAGATCAAACCGCAACTGGCGCTTTACATCGGCGGGATGGGCGCGAAAGGCAAAAACTTCTATTACGACATCGCCTGTCGCTACGGCTATCAGGAAGCCGCCGACCGCATTCAAGAGTTTTATCTGACCGGCAAAAAGATGGAAGCCGTCATGGCCGTGCCGGATGCATTAGTGGATGAGGTCGCGCTCTGCGGTCCGAAAGAACGCATCGCCGAACGCCTGGAAGCCTGGAAAACCTGCGGCATCACGACCATGATTTGCGGGACTTCGGACATCAATGCGCTGCGGACGATGGCCGAGTTGGTTCTGTAAAAAACTGTTTTCAATCACCCTATCAAGGAGGCAAATAAATGGCTTCAGCAATTCCCGACAAGTATGTAGACCTGTTCGATAAAAAAGTATTCGCCGCGTTGGCGACCTTGATGCCGAACGGTTCGCCGCAAGTGACGCCGGTTTGGATTGATTACGACGGCGAGAACGTCGTTTTCAACACCGCCGTCGGACGCCAGAAAGACAAAAACCTGCAAGCTGACGGACACGTGGCAATGTCGTTGGTGGATCCGGACAATCCGTATCGCTATCTGGAGGTACGCGGCACGGTGGTCGAACGCACCACGGATGGTGCGGACGAACACATTAACAAAATGGCCAAGAAATACATCGGCCAGGATGTTTACCCGTTTCGCCAGCCGGGCGAAGTTCGCGTCATTTACAAAATCAAGCCGGAACGCACTAGTTCGATGGGCTGAGCGAACCGGCAAACAGGACACACGAAAAATCGGGTAAGAGGGAGCCTCGCGGCTCCCGTCCTTCCACACCACCGGACGTGCAGTTCCGCATCCGGCGGTTCAAATAGAAAATTGAAGTTTCCGCAGTTGATCCAGCAGTGAAATGAGTCCCAGACTATCAAAGTGGGACTTCGGGAACGCTTCGTTCAGATGCGATGCTCCAGCGTTCCACGACGCGCCGCGTCCGTTCGTTGCCGACATCTACGTCAAGGCTTTCCGTGCAGGTATTAGA
>CAZRXE010000441.1:0-4016 GCA_964603695.1 uncultured Heliomicrobium sp. | reverse complement strand
CGCAGGAAGTCAAAAACGGCGTCGGCCGCATTCAACTCCACCTTGATCCTGAGCGCGATGAAAACGGGCAGGATGCCCGCTCTCCTAGTGTCACGACACTGCGCGGCACGCCCGGCTCCAAACCTGCTTCTGAAAAAGCCGAGCTGCGCTGGGCGAATGCCGACACAATGGAAGTTTCCATTCCGCTCAACGGCAGCGAAACGGCGCTGTCCACGGTGGAAATTCCCGGCGCATCACCCGTCACACTTGCGCCGGTCACGCTGCCTTATTCACCGGAATTCAAACCCGCCGACTCCGCCGAAGGCCAAGCCGCGCTCGGACGTTTGGCGCTGGCCACCGGCGGCAAAGAGCGTTTGGAACTCGCCGGCGTTTGGAAAGATTTGCCCCGCCAACAACGTTTGATTGAACTTGCCCCGTGGTTTCTGCTGACCGCGATTTTGCTGTTGTTGCTGGAAGTATTGGAACGGCATTCAGGCTTGCTGACGGCGCGCGTTTTGCCCGCGCTGACGCTCCGACTTGATCTGCCGTCCAAACCCCAACGAAAACCAGAAACCGCCCCTGCTCTGGAAAATCCTGTGACGGCCAACGCAACCCAGCCCAATCCCGTCACAGACGCGAAAATCGAGACTGAAACCAAAGAGCCTGAACCAGCCGCCATCCTCGGCGCACTGCAACAGGCCCGGCAAAAAGCCGAAAAACGAACGAAACGTTGAACCGGCGAGGCAACGGACTTTAGTCTGTTCCAGAAAAAGCTCAATTCGTGCGCGCTCGCAGTATATTTCGCCGCCATCCGGCGCATTCGCCAATTCACGCCCTTTCAAATTAAACCGGCGCGATTTTCTCCCCACGCGCTTTTTTTCGGAGAAAACAATGTCAGCAGTACCGACGATTCGCCTATTTCTTCTGACCGAAATTTTTGCGTTCGCCTTCATCCTGTGTTTTCCGCTCAAGCCGCCGCAGGCTTCGGCGCAAACAACGACGGTTCCGCCGCCAGCAGCGCGCGCGGATCGTTTCGGCGTATACCACTGGAACGTCAACAACATCTCCATGCCTGCGGACGGTTCGGTCAACGAACTGACCTGGGGCGCGGATTTGGTCGGTGCGTTGGGCACGCGAACGATTCGTATAGCTCTGGCCGCGCGCGACGATTACCGTTTAAATCTGCCGGACAATCTGGAATTGGCGCAACTGGCGCAGTTGCCCGCCTACGACAAAGTGCTGCGCGATTCGCGCTTTCGCACCATTTTGCTGACCACCTATTCGCGCGGCGCGATAGCCGGCAATTGGGCTGACGGTTACACGACGACCGAATACGAAACCGAACGCGAGGAAATCCGGCGACTGGGCGAATACCTGCTCGGCAATCCGGCCTTCGCCGGCAAATCTTTCATCCTACTTAATTGGGAAGGCGACAATGCCATGTCGCTGTGGGCTAACAAACGAACGGTTTGGGATTATTACGTCGGCTGGACGCGCGCCCGCGTTGATGGCGTGAAACTGGCGCGTCAGAAATTCCCTTCTTCGAGCGCGCAACTTTACTCCGGCCTGGAATTCAATCTGGTGCGCAGCCCTTACAACAACCTTCCCTGCGGCACGCCGGTCGGCGACCCCGTGCGCACCGATCCGCTGCAAAACCGCTGCGTCATTGATTACGTCGCGCCACAGGTCGAAGTGGATTACTACTCCTATTCGTCCTGGCAAACGATGATTGATAAGCAGGCAGACCCGAGCCTGGATTTGAAGCAGCACTTCAAAAAAGAACTGGGACTGGCCTTGTCGCTAGTTAAAGCCAAACGACCGGAAATCACCGAACACAACTTTCTGATCGGCGAATACGGGCTGGAACGCATACGTTACGGCGACTGCATTTCGGCGAATTACCTGACCGAAGTGTTCGAGGCCTTTGAAGGAGCGGGCGCGTTTCAGGTGTCTTACGCAGTCTTTTGGCAGGTGCTGGACAACGCTCCGTATTTCGGCGTCGGTTCCGTTCATTTTGGTTTATACAAAGCCTTCGACAACCAACCGAAGCTCGCAGTCGCCGGCGAACAGTTCAAAAAGTTACTGGCGGGCGAAACGGCAACGCATTACACGGATTGCCCGCGCCTTCGCAATTCGCCGGATTCGGGAGTGCTCAACGGTCAGGGATTGCCGTATTTTCAGATCAATCCGGACTCGGCGATTTCAGTCTTTTCATCGGGCGGCCTGGGATCGTTTTCGGCGACAGGCAACATAGTGCATTTCGATCAAACCGCGCAGCCTTCTGAATTGCCGCGTCAACAAGCGTCGGGGTTTTCCGAATCCGCCGCGCAAATCAATTTCACTTTGCCGCCCGGCAGACGCCCTGGGCCGACGCGCATTTATGTCACGGACGCGCATGGCCGTGATTCCAACTCCGTCGTCGTCATACTCAATTGCGAAAACTGCCCGCACCTGACCACTTGCGGCTTGCTGGAAACCAATTACCAAACACTGCACATGACGCCCGGCGATTCCGTTACGCTGAAGGGCGAACGCTTTTCTTCCGGCGGCAATTCGGTGGTCATAGTGCAGCGCGTTGGGCAGCACAATTTTCAAAAGTGGACGCTGACGGGTCACGAACTGGCCTTGGAATCCGCCACGGAACTGCGTTTCAAACTCCCGGCCTCGCTCGTGCCGGAGCGCGAAACAATGCTTTACGTCGTTAATGCGCAAGGACTGGAATCCACTGAATCAAACATTCCGATTTCGTCCCCCTGCCAGAATGGCGATTGCCCGGCGCGCTTGAATTCCTGCGGCGCGCTGACGTCTGAATCCGGCGGCATTTACACCTCCAGTTCGCCGGCATCCATCATTGGCCGCTTTTCGCCGGCTGGAAACAAGGTCGTCGTTGAACAAGTGGATCGGCAAAATCGGATTTACCGCCACGAACTGGCGGCGGGCAGCCGGTCTTGGGTGGAAAGCGACCGGCGCATCTTGTTCGCGCTGCCCTCGACGCTGTTTGCCGGACGCGCGATGTTTTACGTAATTGACGCGCAAGGCCGCGAATCGCGCGCGCAGGAGTTCACCATTTCGCCTGGCGCGTTGACGGTGGTTTCTTCCGCCAACTATCGCGGCGACGCCGTCGCCGTCGAATCCATCGCGTCTATTTTCGGCGCAGCCCTGGCGACAACGACACAAATCGCGACTTCCACGCCGCTGCCCACCGAACTGGCCGGCACGCGCGTGGTCGTTCGGGATTCGGCAGGCGTTGAACATTCCTCACCGCTCTTTTTCGTTTCGCCGAACCAGATCAATTTTCAGATTCCTTCCGGCGCGGCCACGGGCGCGGCCACCATCACTGTCTTCAGCGGCTTCGGCGCGTCAGCCACGAGCGCGGTGCAACTGGTCAAAGTCAAACCCGGTTTGTTCGCCACCGACGCCAGCGGCAAAGGACTGGCCGCCGCCGTCCTGCTGCGCATCAATGCGGACGGCACGCAAATTTATGAAGCCGTCGCCGATTTCGACCCGATCCGCAACGCCTTCGTCCCGCGCCCGATAGACCTGGGGCCACCGGGAGAACAGGTGTTCCTGGCGCTGTTCGGAACCGGCTTGCGCCATCGCGTCAGCCTGGCCGCCGTCAACACACAAATCGGCGGAACCAGCGCCGAAGTCCTGTATGCCGGCCCACAAGTTGCCTTCGCCGGACTGGATCAGATCAACGCACGACTCCCGCGCACGCTGGCCGGACGCGGCGAAGTGGATGTCGCGGTGAGCGTTGACGGATTGGCCGCCAATGTCCTGAAAGTCAGCATCAAGTAACCCGTCTTCGACAACGCATCGCTTCCGGCACTTGCCGGAAGCGATGCGTCCTGATTTTTTCGGAATAGAACCGCTCCCGCCCGGCATTTAGCCGCTGAGCGCGTCACGACGGCGCGCAATTCACAACTCATTGGCAATTTTCGGAGGGAGAAAAATGACAAATACATTCGCCAAACTTTCGCGCGCGACATTGCTTCTCGCGCTGGCGGCAATTGCAACGACGGCGGCGAGTTCGGCAT
>CAZRXE010000440.1:0-1580 GCA_964603695.1 uncultured Heliomicrobium sp. | reverse complement strand
CGACGAAGCAGAGTTTGTTGCCAGGCTTTATTCATTCCAGCCCGCCGATGCTGCGGCTGGTGGATGAGGTTTACAAGATTCGCTCTTCTGACGTTACTGTGCTGGTGACAGGTGAATCCGGGACGGGCAAGGAACTCGTGGCGCGGGCGATTCACGCGCATTCGTCGCGCCGCTCGAAAGTGTTTGTGCCATTCAATTGCACCGCGGTGCCGAAAGAGCTTTCGGATGCGTTTTTGTTCGGCTACAGGCGCGGCGCGTTCACGGGCGCAGTTGCCGACTCTGCTGGCGTGATTCGTGCGGCAGCGGGCGGCACATTGTTTCTGGATGAAGTCGGCGATTTGCCGTTAGAGATTCAGCCGAAGCTCTTGCGCTTTTTGCAGGAAGGCGAGATTCAACCGCTCGGCGAACAGCGTCCGAGCAAAGTGGATGTGCGTGTGATTGCCGCGACGAATTCGGATTTGGAAGAGATGGTGGCGGCAGGCCGCTTCCGCGAAGATTTGTATTACCGGCTGAATGTCATCCCGATTCAGGTTCCGCCGCTGCGGCAACGGCGCGATGACATCGAAGTGCTAATGAAATACTTCCTCCACAAACATTCGGCCAACGCCGCGCGCCCGATGAAACTTTCCCCCGAAGCCAAAAGTTTGATTATGAATTACTCCTGGCCGGGCAACGTGCGCCAACTGGAATCCGCAGTTGAACGCGCGCTGCTGCTGGCCGAAGGCGACGAAATCACCTCAGAAGACCTGCCCATCGAAATCCGTCAAACCGCCCAGATCGAAGGCACAGGCGGTTTCAAACTCCCGCCGGAAGGACTTTCGTTTGAAGACCTGGAACGCTCGCTGATCATCCAGGCAATGGAACAGACTGGCTGGAACATCACCCGCGCGGCAAAACTACTTCGCCTGTCGTTCCGCACCATGCAATACCGGTTGGACAAATTCGGCATCAAACGCCCGAACCGCGGCAAAGGCGAGACGGAAGAAGAGGAAGAAGAAACCGAACAGCAGTAAAAGTGGGAGTTTGATCGCGGCTGCCTTGCGGCACCCCCAGCGCGAGCGTAGGATGCGGCGGTTCGCACATCCGGCTTGCTCTAAAAGGCAGCGCCATTCCGTTGACACAGATTTTGCAGGCCAATGCTCTTCACTCATCCGGATGCGCGAGCAGACAATAATCGGCAATGAAGGGCGTTTCGTTTCTCCGAAAGCAGTTTCGGCCAGTAGAAGGGTGCCGGTGAAGTTTTTGCCCGCGCCAAAATATTCAACTTATTCGACCGGACGCGCCAGCCCGCTTTTGCAAGCCTTATGGCGGCCCGGCCACTCAAATCTTCGAGGTTCGCCATACCCCGTCGTTTTGTGCCAAGGTTTCAGCCAACCCGATGATGTATCCGTTTTACTGGGCGAGCTTCATCCAATCGGGCGAATGGGCGAATCTGGACGGCAAGCGGTGAGACGGTAAGCGGTAAGATAGTGGTCGGCGGTTGCGAGATGTCTTGAGGGTTGGGTGCTATCCGAGCGCTCAACCCTCAACCTTTTTCGATCCGTGCGGACGCCCTGATGCCACGGGCTTGTCCCGTGGAG